>CAZBLZ010000004.1:1604-55261 GCA_964493045.1 uncultured Candidatus Saccharibacteria bacterium | reverse complement strand
TGAACTTTCTGTTTGTTAGCAGCTACCGCTACTGCAGCCTTAGCGTCACTGTTGTTCTTGTAGTCCTGGCGGCTTGTAAAAGCCCAGGCTGCAAAGCTCCCTGCACCCACGAATAATACGCCTAGCAAAATTACCGATATGAGCAGGCCATTTACACTACCCCGTTCATCATGCACGTGTTTCATATTGCTTATGGTACCCGAAGCGCGACTGTTTTTCAATTTAATAGTCATACAGAAATACCCCTGCTTTTTCAGCGTCAGTTTTACGGTTCGGAATCTGAAAAGCAAAACTAACCAGTGGTTTCTTGATAACCTGCATACGCTTATCTAGCTTTGGCATGAACTGCTTTAGTAAAAAAGCGAACACCGCATCGCATTCGGGCCACTCAACAAGCCAGAAATCACCCCAAATAATCCGTACCTGTTTCCGATAACGTCGTGTCCGCAGCCATGAAACAATCACCAAGAATGGGTTAAGTTCTACGCCAACTACATTGAGTCCTGCTTGGGCGGCTGCTACTAACACCTTGCCGTCTCCGCTACCGAGTTCAAGTAAAGTTTGGCCTGGTTTTAACTGTAATAAATCAAGTGCTGCTTGGGCTTGAGCGTCGAGTGTCGGCAAGTATGGTGCCCCACGCAAGATTACGCCACCAAAGGTCAAAATCAGCACGAAAACGACAATAAAAAAATAGATCATGATCTCTATTCCGCCAAATGTCGTTTTACTTCAATTTCAGCCTGACTGAGATACTCCTCAATCTCGCCAACCAATTTTAAACCAGCAGCATGTAGCTTTGTAGCCTCATCAACTTGAACTTCAGGATTTTGTAATCCTGCAATTATTTCGTCCAGTTCCGTGCTTTTAGCACGATAATCAAATAGTTTCGGCTTAGATGCCATTAGTTTTGCTCCTTTGTAATTATGGTAGCAGTCGCTATACCGTCCTTCAACTGTATTTTCACCTCAGTCCCTGCGGACAACTGGTTTACGCTAGTCATGACCACATCACCAGCACGCACGAGAGCATAGCCACGTTTCAGTGCCGACCGAGGATCATACGCCGCCAATAACTGCCGCGCAGCTCTAAGCTTAGCCTGAGCCCTTTCATACGTGCTGTTTAAGGCATGGTTAAGCTCTACTTGCTGACGAACTATATGCGCCCTACGATCCGCCACTAGCCTTAGTAGTACCGTATCTAGGGCAATTCGCTTTTCGTGCAGATGCTTAAGCTCTACCATTCGATCTGGCGCCAATAGTTCAGCCGCATTGGTCGGCGTACTCGCGCGCTTATCAGCGGCCAATTCAGCAAGGCTGGTGTCAATTTCGTGGCCAATTGCCACAAGCGTCGGCACGCGACTAGTCGCAACCGCTCGTACTACGACTTCTGTGTTAAATGCAGCTAAATCGTCCGCACTTCCACCGCCTCGTGTCAGTACTAACACATCGTATGGTACGGCATTGGCATTTGCTGTCGTAATCGCTGCAGCGATTTGAGCTGGTGCCGGTTCACCTTGAACCTGTACTTCGTAGTGATCAACCGTTGCACCGCGCCAGCGTACATTTAAAACCTTCATGAAGTCAGCGTATGCCGCAGAGTTACCCGCGGTCACTAAGGCAATTCGCTGTGGCGGATATGGTAGTAGTCGTTTACGTTCCGGCGCAAACAATCCCTCGGCGGCAAGTTTTACTTCAAGTAAGTTGGCTGCTCGTTTTAGTGAGCCTTCGCCAATTGGTGTGATCGACTGCACGCTCACACTAAAACCATACTGTGAGTGCAACCGCGGATTACCTGATACGCGTACACGAATACCATCCTCAAGAGGTCCGGGTAACGCATAGACAGTACCAAAAAATCGTACGCTCGCCGACTCGTCTTTCAGATCAAAATACACCCAACGATTGCGACTCACTTTAAAGTTACTCAGCTCACCTTCAATGGTCACGAACGGGTATGCAATTTCCAACGTCTGATTCAGAAGCGCCACGAAGTCGCTTACTGTAAGTATCATGCGCTCATCCATCTATGAGACCTCTGGCTTGGCCCTGGTGTCACTGTGTAGTGCACGGTGATATAGCACGTAACCCGGTGGCAGTTGTACGAGCATGTTCACCACGCGGTACATGACAGTCACCGGTAGACTAACACCAGACGGAATACCACTTGCCGCCAGTACTAGTGTCATAAGACCTTCATAGATACCAATCCCACCCGGTAAAATACTCACCAGACCCGCAAAGTTGGCTACCGCGTATGCAATGATCACCGCACCTAGGTTAACCCAATGTCCGAAGGCTATATACACTACATACACTGCTAATACTTCCCACAGATTAGCCATCAATGCCCAGATAAACGGCCACTTCAACAATCGCCAGTCCTTACTTACTAAGACGTAGTTCTCGTGCAGATCTTCAAACAATGTCCGTGCCCGCTCCACGTTGATTGTTTCGTGGTTGCCCGGCCTCACTACATGAATAAGGCGATTCAATAGTCGCGTAGCACCTGAAAAGAATCCTGCAATCCGTTTCTTACTACCAATCACAAAGGCGAATCCGGCAGTCCCAACAACCAACAGTGTCGTCAGACTACCCGCAACCAGCAGAATAATACTGTTCATGTGTCCTTCTATGGCCAGAAAGAACAGACCTAATACAATCAATATCTCAAAGCTCAAAAATAAGAGTACTAATTTCAGTAATTGCACTACAGTAGCTTTTGCGCCAGTAATCTCCTTATCACGAAGACGCATTCCGAAGTACGAAATCCCAGTCACACCACCACTAGGGAACACATTGTTCACGAAGTTCAATTCAAGTGACGATTTAAACATTGGCCAATACTCTAGCTTATTACCCGCCACAGCAAACAGCCCTTTATATAAACGCGCTTGGGCATCGTAGTTTAAATATTCAACCGGGATTATGAGTAGCAGTGCCCAGGCATGCACTTTAAACAAGTTATCAAACGTTTGAGCTAGTTGATGTCGACTTGCGACTATGAGCGTAACCAATGCCAAAAAAGTCAGTACATTAACAACTACTTTCCATCGATGGCGTAGAAAAGCAGACAATCGAGCACGCATTTTAGATCACCACTTTCAAGGCTAGAAGCCTAGCTGTATATAAGAGTTCAAGCATATCTGTTATTATAGCTTAACATGAACGGCACTTTTTTATCTGTCTGCGTTTTAGGTCGGCAACCCGCTTTAGGGCTTGCTGAGCTTGAAAGTCTCTACACTTCGACAGCAGTCTCTCTTATTAGCGATCAGATTGCTGGCCTCACCCTACCCGCTTCACAAGTTGATTTTAAGCGACTCGGTGGCAGTACGCGCGTAGCAGAAGTTGTAGCCGAAGTACCTAGTAAGCTCTGGAAAGATGTTGAAAAGCAACTAGCAAAGAGTATTGCCGCACTTGCCACAGATATGCCTGAAGGTAAACTACGTATCGGTCTTAGTACGTTCGGTATCCCTGTAACGCCAGCTAAACTCAACGCCAGTGGACTTACACTCAAGAAAATCCTCCGAGCGAAGACAAGCCGTTCAGTCCGCTTAGTTCCAAACCCTGAACTAGAGCTCAACACCGCTCAAGTACTTCACAATCAACTCACCGGCCCCACTGGTGTTGAAATGTTAGTAATCGCGACCAGTCGCGGCACTACCCTGCTCGCTCATACTACTGCAGTACAAGACATCGATAGCTACACTATGCGTGATCGTGGTCGACCTATGCGTGACGCTCGGGTTGGTATGCTACCACCAAAGCTTGCTCAAATTATTATCAATCTAACTACTCGAGATACCAGGCCTTCACAGGATGCCGTCATTCTCGACCCTTTCTGCGGTACGGGCGTCGTTCTACAGGAAGCAGCACTTATGGGCTTCGGTGTGTACGGAACGGATCTAGAACCTCGTATGATCCAATACACGGAGAAAAACCTCAAATGGTTACTCACCCTCCGAGACAATCCTATTAACCTTCCAGATGAAGACACTGATTACTACAAGATCGAGACCGGCGATGCCACAAACCACACTTGGAAACCAGTCCCTACCTTTATAGCTGGCGAGACTTACTTAGGACGCCCATTTACCGAGCAACCGTCTTCCGAAATGATCGCGCAGACTATTAGTGAAGTGAACCTTATTTTGAAGCGCTTTTTGCAAAACTTGAGCCCTCAGATTCCCTCCGGTACACGCCTCTGTCTAGCCGTACCCGCATGGCAAACACGACCACATGAGTTTAAGCACCTTCCTCTTGTTGACCAGATTGAAGATTTGGGCTATAATCGTACCAGATTTGAGCACGTTCGGGACGCAGAGCTTCTCTACTACCGAGAAGACCAATTCACAGCTCGCGAGCTGCTCGTTTTAATAAAGCAATAAGAGATTCACCTTTTTCTAAGGTAGCCCGATCGTAACAGGTTGGACTTAAGGAGATTATATGTCACATGTGAAAGCCGGCGGTACAGCCAAAAACACCCGCGACTCACCCGGTCAGCGCCTAGGCGTGAAGCTTTTTGGTGGTCAAAAAGTTAAGACTGGTCAGGTTATTGTCCGCCAAGTTGGTATGACTAAGCGCCCTGGCGTTGGTGCTACCATGAGCCGCAACTTCACTATTCACGCAACCCGTGATGGTATCGTTAAAATGGCTAGCCGCAAAGTCCGTACTTTCAGTGGTCGCTCAGTTCGCCGAACTGAAGTTACTGTTGTTGATGCTGAAACAGTAGAAAAATAGTCTTTCTCCTAAAGGCCAACAAAATACCCCTCTCGTAGGGGTATTTTTATAACTTAACTACTACACAGACCCAAAGCCCACAATTAAAAAAGCTCCCTGTCGCGGGAGCTTTTATACTTTAGTTGATACTACTGCATCCCTAGGTGGAATTTGATGCGATCAACCACGTCGCTAATAACGACTTGCGATTTCACCAGGTAATCATCGACTCCTAGACCCTGTGCACGCTGCTTATCAGTATCCTGGCTAAGTGCCGTTAGCATAATGATCTTTAGGTTGGCAGTTTCGGTAGTGTTGCGCAAGATATCAAGCACATCAAAACCACTCACCTTCGGCATCATAGCATCAAGTAGTACGAGATCAGGTCGGTGTTCTTTGGCAGCTGCCAGCGCATCTTCACCGTTGGCGACACGCTTAATGTCAAAGCCTTCAGCGCGAAGGCGCATCATATAAACGTTTGCTAATGCATCGTCATCTTCGACGAGAAGGATCTTTTTGCCGTTTGTTTCGTCGCTCATACGCTTTATACTACCTGAGCGCAAAACAATAAGCAATATGCTGCACTGGGATTATTATAAGTCAAATTACTTATTAGCGAGAGCTGCAATGAAGCCACGGAACATCGGATGAGCACGTTCTGGACGACTCTTGAATTCTGGGTGATACTGGCTTGCGAGCAAGAACGGATGGTCTATACCCTCGATTACCTCTACTAAGCCGTTATCAGGGTTGATACCGCTCGCTCGGATGCCCCATGACTCATAATTCGACACATACTTAGCCGTAGCTTCATAGCGATGACGATGACGCTCAAGTATGTCTTGAGTGCCATACAACTTTGCGGCCATACTACCTTCCGTGAAATGACATGCATAATCCCCTAGGCGCATTGTCCCGCCAGTGTTCTCTTTACCCTCTTGTCCATTCATAGTCGCTATAACTGGATGCGGAGTATTAGGATCAACCTCAGCCGTGTTTGCCCCGTCGAGACCGTGAGCACGCGCTGCCGCAATAACCATCATATGGAGACCGTAGCATAAGCCAAGGTAAGGTTTCTTGTGTTCTAGAGCATATTGAGCGGCAACGATTTTGCCCTCTACGCCACGGCTACCGAAGCCGCCCGGTACTACAATCCCGTCAACCGCATTGAGTAGCTTCGCAACTTCCGATGCAGGAACGTTTTCGAGCTTTTCCGCATCTACCCATTTAATGTCGACAGCTACATCGTTTTCCCAGCCTGCAGACCTAAGTGCTTCAAACACAGACATGTACGTATCTGCGTTATCCAAATATTTAGCAACAACACCAACTGTCACTGTGCGACCATATTTATGAGTCGCTTTCTGTACCATGGCACGCCACTCTGTCAGTTGAGGTTTTTCGTGATGAAGCTTCAGACGATCACAAATAACGTCTGCAATACCAGTATCCTCAAGTGTCAGTGGTACTTCATAAATGCTTGGCGCATTTGGAAGCAATGCAACAGCTGCTTCTGGTATGCCTGAGAAGGTACTAAGCTTGCGAATGACACTCTCGGGCGCTGGTTGTTCACTACGAGCCACCAACACGTCGGGCATTATCCCAAAGCCACGGAGTTCACGCACCGCGTTCTGAGCAGGCTTTGTTTTAATCTCATGGCTTGCGCCTAAGTACGGCAAATAGACCACATGTACAAATAAACAATTTTCTCGGCCAACTTGTAGAGCCAACTCTCGAATTGCTTCGATAAGGGCTAGGCTTTCGTAATCACCTACGGTTCCACCAATCTCTACGATATGTACATCAAACCCTTCGCTAGCAGCAATGATTTCTTTTTGGAATTCCTGCGTAACATGCGGGATGTATTGCACGGTTTGGCCGGCATATTTACCTGAACGTTCCCCGTCAAGGACACGGTTTATAATCCGCCCTGCCATAACACTACTCGATTGGGTGAGCTCTTGGTCTAGGAAACGCTCATAGTGACCGAGATCGAGGTCGGTTTCGGCCCCATCTTTGGTAACAAAGCACTCTCCATGCTCGCGTGGATTAAGCGTACCAGCATCAACATTTAGATACGGATCGCATTTCTGCAAATTAACAGAAAGGCCACGAGCTTTTAAGAGGTGGCCAATCGAAGCAGCGGTAATGCCTTTTCCTAGTCCAGATAAGACACCACCCGTTACAAACACGAACTTAGTAGGTTTGTTCGCCACAATTTTTAACCTCACTTACACTTTACTCAAATACTACCTGGTTACGTTGCGGTGCGCAAGCGTTATTTTGTCTGTAAATAGCTAAGCGCAGCATTTAGTTGGGTATCTGTACCGGCTTTAGCGTCTGCGTCACTTAGAGAAACCACCTGATCTGGCGTAATCCCCTTCTTATTGATACTGGTTCCATTCGGACTGTACCATTTTGCAATCGTTACTTTAAGCTCACTGCCGTCACTAAACGGAATGACTGATTGTACAACACCCTTACCGTAGCTCTTTTCTCCAATAATCGTGGCCGCTTTATTGTCACGAAGCGCGAGAGCAGTAATCTCTGACGCAGATGCCGAGCCACTGTTCACGAGCACAACTGTTGGCATGCCTTTTAGTGGATCACTACCGGTTGAGCGATAACTGTCTACTACCGTACTTCCTCGCTTCTCCTGCATGATCAGTTTGTCTTGAGGTAACCATAAACTGGCAATATTTTGAGCCGTATCAACTTCCCCGCCCGGATCATCACGTAGGTCTAGTACGATTTTCTTAACGCCGTGTTGTTGGAATGTACTGACAGCCTTCTGCACTAGACCATAGGTATCGTCACTAAACTGACTTACTTGTAGGTAGCCAATATTGTCATCTAAGATCTTCGAGGTAGCTGTTGGAACACTGATTGTATTGCGAGTAATCGTGAATGTGAGTTGTTGGGTACCACCACGTAGTATCCCAAGCGTAACTTTACTCCCCTTTGGCCCTCGAATTTTATTAACAGCATCATTAACGGTCATACCACTGGTACTCTGGCCGTTAATTGTGGCAATGATGTCTTTTGCAAGCACACCTGCGTTAGCCGCAGGAGAACCATCGATAGGTGACATAACGACAACGTTGCCGTCCGCATCCTGGTCTAGTTCTGCGCCAATGCCAGTCAAGCTAATCCCCTGCAGCTCACCATTGAAGGCCTTAGCTTCCTTAGGGGTAAAGTATACGGTATATGGATCATTAGCAGCTTCAGCTAAGCCATGTTTGATACCGTCCAGCATCTGTGACTCAGTCAGCTTGCCGTCATAATTGCCCCTAATCGTGTCATACAATTGGTTAACACTCATATAATCAAGCGAGTTTGGTAGGCCCGTAACATTGCTGAATTCGCCCGTAGGTATGATGCGCAGACGTCCATCGCCCGTTAAGACTCCTAATATAAAAACTACCAACACTCCTGCCGTAATACCAACGCCATATGCTACGCGCTTAGTACGCAGCTGACTCCAAACCTGTTTTATTTGCATATGCTTAGTAGTATACCTCACTGTACAGCGGTTTTAATCCAGTTTTGCGGTACAATAAAGCAATATGAAGAACAGCTTAACGGCTCAAGAATGCTCTCCGGAAATATACAAAGCAGCCCTTGATACCCTCCATGATTCCGATCGGCCGATCTCCTTCCTCCAAGCCCCTTTTTATGGTGCCTGGCAGGAGCGTGATGGTAAAACGGTCATATACTTCACTGTGACTTTAGACGGTGTCGTTATGGCTGCAGGACTAGCCGTCAAATACGATGCACCAGGAGGAATCAGCTTCCTGTATTGTCCGTACGGACCTACCGCCCACGTATGGACTACTGAATTAGCGGACTGCTTACGACATTTTTTCGATGAGATCGCCACGCGCGTAGGCGCCACATTCGTACGACTCGATGTGGATGGCTTGAGTACCCTACCGAACATACGCGCTGTTCCTAACTACATCGCAATCACTGCAAGCTTGCAACCACGAGCTGAATGGCTGCTTGATATTTCAGGCGATCAAGAATCGATCTGGATGGGGCTCCACAAACATGCTCGCTATAACGTACGGCTTGCTGAGCGTGCTAATGCTAAATTGGATTTTTATGCACCCGCCGAAGCTCCACTTGATGCATTCTTTAATCTCATGCAGACTACAGCCGAACGCGACAGCTTCAGCATTCAAAGCCATGAGTACTACCAAGCCGTACTTGAATCAGTCCCAGCCGATTCAGGCTTTGTAGCAATCTGCACTATAGACGGTAAGCCCGCAGCAGCCGGACTATTTGCGGCCTACGACGATGTCATGCATTACGTATTCGCCGGTTCAAGTGATGATTTCCGCAAGATTGCTCCACCCTACTTCGTAATGTGGAACGCGATCTTAGAGGCCAAAAAACGTGGTTGGCACACTCTCAACTTTGGAGGTGTTTCTGACGAAGTCAAAGGTACACATCTAGCAGGTGTGACAGGTTTTAAAACCCGTTTTGGCGGTTATAGCCTTGCCCACCCAAATCCGGTAGATTTTGTATACAAACCCTTGCGTTACGCCGCATTCCGCTTGTATAAGCGCGTACGCGGTTAACTACTCTTCACATTAAAACAGCCCGACTTGAGCATCGGGCTGTTTTGTTAGTTACACTAATCCTGTAGGGCTTCTCTAGCCACCGAAGTAGATATAAGTGAAGGTTCGTGCTTGGGAAGCACTGACGGCCATTTCACTATATTGACCATTGTAGCTGTAGTTATACTGACTGACCCATAACGAACCATCAGAGTTGACTGCTTCAACCCACATAGCATGACCATACACACCTACATTCCAGATAGCAACTGAGTTCGCCTTTGGCGTCGAACCGGTTGCTATACCAGCCGCACGAGCGTCACCAGGCCACTGGTTTGCGTTACCAACACCACCCCAATATGGCATGTAGCCATATGTATCATATACGCGCCATGCTGCGTAGCTCACACATTCACGGTTATAGAGCCCCCAGCTGTCAAGCGTCGAGTCTTGAGCTGCATTCGCCCATTTCGACGGATAGCCACCATGACCAGGATCGCCTGCAATCAAACCACTACCTAATTTGGAGTTGGCTGCAGCCTGTTGAGCACGCAAGCTAGCTATCTGTGAGCTGTTAGCTTTAATTTGGGCATTGTAATTAGCCTGTTGAGATTCATTCATATTCAGCAGGCCTGCCTGCTGAGATTGAGCACTTGCCAATTGGTTCTGCTGCGACTTCTCTTCGCTTAATAACTGGTCAACCTGAGCTTTTTTGGCCTGTAACTCAGCCTGTAGGGCGGCAATTTTCTTAAGCGTGTCCTGTAGTTTATTCTGTACTGTTGTACGGTATTGTTGTTTGTCGACAAAATCACTTAAGTTTTTACTAGTTGCAAGAACCTCAAGCGTCGTGGGTGTACCATCTACATACATCGCCTTCACGTCGCTAGCAAGAAATGCCCTCTCCTGATCAATCTGATTCTGAGCATCTACAATCTGTTGCTGCACTAGCGCCTGTTGAGCTACATTTGCATCAATGGAGCTTTGTAGGCCGTTAATTTGAGCTTGCAGCTGGTTAATTGCATCTTGGTAAGAGGCTGCCTGCGCCTGCAGACCATTCACTGTAGATCGTGCAGTAGCATTTTGAGCATTTAGTGAGTTGATCTGATCCTGAAGGCTGTCAGCCATAACTACCTGGCGGAGTGTAGGGATACAAGTAGCGCTAACCACCAATGCACCTGACAGTGCTAAAACACCGACATTAAGCTTAGATTTGAATGGTTTTCGTAAAAGTTTTTTCATAGTTTTTGTATTACGAACCTTTGACTTCAGTGTATCACGCTTGTGCAAATGCTTCAATCTTATCCCTGCCCCTCATTTGTTATGTGTTTCCCCGTCTACGGATACCGAGAAACCCTCTTTGGTGTAAAAATTATTTCTTTGACACTTTAAATTTGAGATATCGCCGCGTAGCAATGATGGACGATGCAGCGCCTATGAATATACCAAGCCCTAACTGCACGGTCAATAGCAACCAATAGTGCGCTTCAAAGAATGACTGGCTATAGCTAATATCGAGCAATCCAAAGCTGGTCGCTTGCAGACTGCTACTAGCAGTAATAAATATACCGTTGATAAGCAACACTGATGCAACAGCTGATAGTACGCCGTAAATAACTGCTTCGACTACAAATGGCCCGCGGATAAACCAGGTACTTGCCCCGAGCAACCGCATAATTTGTAGTTCATCGCGACGGTTAAATATTGCCATCTGAATAGTGTTAAAGATGATAAGTACAGAGATTACTGCAAAGACCAACACCGCAATAACTCCTGCCCGCTCCAAAATATTAGTTGCTTGAGTGATTTTATCTACTGCAGCACGTCGATCATCATTAGCTTTCGCGGGATCTGATTGCAAAGCAAGTACACCCGGCTTGTTGGCGAACGCACGGATCTGATTGATCTTATTCAGATCAACAGGTTTAACTTGTATGGTTGCTGGTAATGGGTTGTCGGTTTCGCTAATTGCCTGCAGTAAGCCTTGATTACCCGCATTTTGTTTTTCGTAGGCCTGCAAGGCTTGAGCTTTAGTTAGATACGTTACCTTCTGCACACTTGGAAGCGCACGCAACTGCTTTAACAAATCCTGCGTCTGCGTAGGTGTAGCCGAATCTTTCAAGTACAGAGAGACGTTGATTTTTGAAGTAATTTGGGCCACCGTATTACTGAAAGTTGCATTCACGATCACCGAGAACAAGATAATGCTCAATGTAACAATCATGATGGCCATAGCAGCAATCGCAAGCCACATATTACGTAGGAAGTTAACCATCCCCGTACGCACAATTCGACCAAAAGTAATAAATTTATGCTGCTTCATCATAACTACTTGACGCTATATTCCGCACTAGCCCGATCGCTTTCGATCTGACCATGTTTAATAGTCACTACGCGTCGCTTAAGCTTGTTCACAATCTCTTGGTTGTGTGTAGTTAGTAGCACCGTAGTTCCATAACGGTTAACCTTTTCGAGTACGCGTATGACATCCCAGGCGTGCTTAGGATCAAGGTTTCCAGTTGGCTCATCAGCGATCAGGATTTTAGGCTGACGAACAATTGCGCGTGCAATAGCTACTCGCTGACGCTCACCGCCACTGAGTTCCTGCGGCATACGACCGGCCTTGTCTTTAAGGTTCACGATTTCGAGCACCTTAGGTACGGTGTTATTGATTTCATGCGTACTGACACCGACAATTTCGAGCGCAAATGCAACGTTCTCAAACACGGTGCGATTTGGCAGCAATTTAAAATCCTGGAATACTGTACCAATCTTACGACGCAATAGTGGAATATCACGATCGCGCAGCTTGTCGTAATCGATACCGCCGACAATTATCTTGCCACTGGTTGGTCGCTCTTCGCGCGTAAGTAACTTGAGCAACGTCGACTTGCCTGCACCACTCTGCCCTACGACAATTACAAACTCTTTCGGTTCTACGTGCAAGCTTATACGATCAAGCGCAGGCCCTAGGTTTTTGTTATATGTCTTCGTTACCCTATCCAGCAAAATCATTACGCTTATTGTAACATATCACATACTGGACACAGAGGGTCTTGCGAGAAGAATTATTCAAAATCCTCAGGAATAAACACAGCTATTCCCCTAACGTATGCTCAAGATAGGCAGTAACAAACGGCTCAAGGTCGCCCGCCAATACTGCATCGGGGTCTGATGATTCATGTCGAGTGCGTAGGTCCTTAACCTGCTTATATGGATGTAGTACATAGCTGCGGATCTGATTACCCCATGCAGCCTGCTCATTAGGCCCCTTGAGCTCACTGACTCTTTCAGCATGCTGCTCAAGTTGCAACTGTGCCAGGCGTGACCGCAGAATAGTCATCGCCGTTTCTTTGTTCTGGAGTTGACTACGCTCGTTTTGAATAGCAACGACGAGGCCCGTCGGCAGGTGCGTAATGCGCACTGCGGAGTCAGTAGTATTTACCGACTGGCCGCCATGACCACCACTACGATAGACGTCAATTTTGAGGTCTTTATCATCCACAACAACGTCTTCTGGGGTATCAATTTTAGGCATAACTTCAACTTTAGCAAAGCTGGTTTCGCGGCTCTCGGCGTTGAATGGACTCAGGCGCACTAGACGATGCACGCCATGCTCACCTTTGAGCTTGCCGTAGGCAAATTTACCGCTAATTTCCAATGTAACACTTTTAATGCCTGCCTCTTCACCGGCGGACTCATCAATTGTCGTAACATACCAACCAGCTTTCTCGGCATAACGAACATACATACGAAGCAGCATTTGCGTCCAATCCTGCGCGTCAGTACCGCCTGCTCCAGCATGGATACTTAAAATCGCATCATGGTCGTCATAGGGTCCGCTGAATTTAAGCTCTTCTTTAAGTTCCGCGAAACTTTGTTCGGCAGCTCCAAGTTGTGTCCTTAGATCAGTCGTCAGAGTTTTATCATTTAGTGCAGCGAGCTCAATCACATCAGTCAGAATCTGAGTCAACTCACGCCACGGTGCTAATCGTTTCTCCAATCCTGACTGCTCGCGCAGTATCGTCTGAGCCTGAGCTGCGTCTTGCCATAAATCAGGTTGAGCAGCCTGTTCGTCGAGTTCCTTTTTGCGAGATACTAGCCGTTCATAACCGATTCGCTCAAGCGCATTCTGCACTTCTACCTGCAAAGCATGTGCGGCCGTTTGCAGTGAGTCCATCTTGGTCTAGCCCTGTTTCCACAGACCATCGATATGGTCATTCAGCTTCGCGGCAAGCTCTGGAGTACATTTACCATATAAGCCTAGCCCGCCAACACCATCTGCAAACATCGCGCGAGTCACATCAACGATTGACTGTTTTGTCACCGCTTTGATACGCTCCGGAATTTTATAATAATCATCAATGAATTCGTCGAAGAAATAGCGACCAGTGTAGCCCTGGGCCGTACTTGATACTGTCTGCGCACCACGCTGGTAGCGACCTATGGAATATGCCTGTGCCGCTGCAATATCAGATTCTGCGAGTTCCCCACGGAATAAGTTGCCGAGTTGTTCTGTAACAATATCAAAAAGTGCGGAAGCATTCGCTACAGAGACCTGACTGCCAAACCATAGGTTGCTACTTAGCTTAATCTGCTGGTACCCGCTGTTCATGCCATACACTAGACCACGCTCACGAGCAGTGCCAAGGATCTTACTGTACAAGGTTTCGGTTAGGATGGCGTTTACGAGTGCCAAAGCATCCACTTCGGACTCTTCCAAACGGCGATTCATAAATGTGTCGATATAGAAATAAATCGTGTCGACCGTGTTATTTGGAATACAGACTGGCACCTTAGGAGGACGAACAATTTCGTCTGGCATCGCAAAACGTTCCCCTCGAGGCAAATCGATATTCTCGAGCATCTGTACGATTGAGTGTTTGCGCTTGCCGATGTTCCCTGCAATCACAAAACGCATATTGTCAGTAGTATGAGTACGGCGATAGTGCTCGCGAACGTCTTCAAGCTTAACATTCTGCATCAGCTCTAGTCGTTCACGGTCAGTTTCCGCAACTAAACCATAGGCTTTGCGCGTATTCGCGCCCAGTTGACGATAGTGATTGTTAGCACGTGCGCTAAGTTCTTCACGGACGTTACCGAACTCAGCATCGAATTCTTCTTGTAAGAACAGTGGTTTTTCAATCGCCAATAGTAATAGCTTAAATACACGGTCCCATTCGAAGTCTGCACATTCGGTTTCGTAGATAATGTCGTATACATCAGTAGAAGCGTTGCTGTAAGCGCCATTTTGTTCAACTACTGCCTGGAAATCACGGGCGCGAGGGTACATGTCGTTAGCACCCAAGAGCACATGCTCCATAAGGTGTGGGGCTTCCCATTTATCACGATCGACTAGATATTCACCCGCACGAAAGTTTAGATACACGTCGAGCACCATGGCATCTGGTACATGTACCAGCAAACCGCGCGCACCATTTTTTAAAACAACTTCTTCGACACTATGTTTCATGTTTATTTCACTTCCCTATGGGTGGCGCTTTACTTACGCTTACGTGCCTTTGCCTTGCGTTGTCGCTCGGCTTTATTAGTTTTTTTACGCTGTACGCTAGTAGATTTCACCGGCTTAGCGGTAGCTTTTTTATCATCAAAATCAGACTCTTCAAATTCAGTATCAGCTTCGGTAATTTCACCAGCATTGCTGATTGAGTTACGAGCAGCACGTGTTAGTTCGGTTTCGATTGGGCGACCCAGATCTTCCTCGGCAACAGGTTCAGCGTGGAATAAGGCACGCACTACTTCATGACGAAGTGCTTGTTGCATTTCCTCGAAGATCATTTGACCACGGCGTCGATACTCTACCAGAGGATCTCGTTGACCAACACTCATCCAGTGAATGCCCTCGCGTAAGTGATCCATGTTTTCCAGATGTTGCATCCAGAGGTTATCTAGAATCTGCAAGTACACATCACGTTCAACTTTACGCATTATTTCAGCACCGAAAGCGGCTTCGCGGCCCAGGTAAAGTTCCTTGGACTCTTCGATCAAGACTGGCTCAACCTTATCAGCCGTAGCAGCAAATATGCGATCTAGAGCCGCTTCATCCAAAGGCAGCAATTCTCGTACGGCCGGTTCAAATTCCGCAGTCAAACGTAGTGGACTGTTAGCTAGAGCCTTCACCTCATCTTCAACATAAACTTTGATGCGTTTACTAATATCGTCAGCTCGTAGAATTTCCTTGCGCATTGCGTAGGTTGCCTTACGGTGACGGTTCATTACATCATCATATTGAACGACGTTCTTACGCTGATCGAAGTGGAAGCCTTCAACCTTCTTCTGGGCATTCTCGAGGCTTTTGCTAATCAATCGGTTTTCAATTGGCACATCATCTTCAACCTTAAGTCGGTTCATAATGCCAGCAATACGCTCACCGCCAAAGATGCGCATCAAATCATCCTCAGTACTAACGTAGAACTGAGTTACACCAGGGTCACCCTGACGACCAGATCGACCACGTAACTGATTATCAATACGGCGTGATTCGTGACGCTCACTACCAAGTACGAACAAACCGCCAAGTTCTTTAATTCCCTCACCTAACACAATGTCAGTACCACGACCGGCAATGTTGGTCGCAAGCGTGACTGCACCTTTTTCACCGGCAGCAGATACAATTTTAGCTTCACGCTCGTTGTTCTTCGCATTCAAAACCTGGTGGTCAATACCTGCTTTTTTCAACATGTTGCCAAGGCGTTCATTCTTCTCAATACTTGCAGTACCAATCAGAACTGGCTGACCAGTTTCTTGTAGTTCTTTAACCTGATCCACAATCGCTTTAAACTTGGCAGCCTCGTTACGATAAATACGGTCAGTGCGATCCTGGCGCGCCAAGTCACGATTCGAAGGGATTGCCACTACATCCAGTTTATAGATCTGATGGAACTCTTCACTTTCCGTCATGGCCGTACCAGTCATACCAGCCAATTTACCGTACAGGCGGAAGTAGTTCTGGAAGCTAATTGTTGCAAGTGTCATAGATTCTTGCTGGACCTCAACACCTTCCTTAGCTTCAATCGCCTGGTGTAGACCTTCATTGTAACGGCGACCCGCTAGCAATCGACCAGTGAATTCGTCAACGATCACGATCTCTCCATCATTCGTAACTACGTAGTCCTTGTCGCGCTTAAACAAGGTCTGAGCACGCAATGATTGTTCCAAGTGATAAATTGTGCGTATATTTTCGCTGGCGTAAATGTTCTCAATACCTAAAATCTTTTCGATTCGATCGACACCACTATCAGTTAAGATGACTGTCTTACGCTTTTCATCAACTTCATAATCTTCCGGCTTTAGCTGACGCACGGTGCGCGCAAACTGCTGATATGCATTGCCCGGTGTCACACTTGGAGCACTAATAATCAGTGGAGTACGAGCTTCGTCGATCAAAATCGAGTCGACTTCATCCACAATCGCGTAGTTCAAATCACGCTGGCGTAGTTGGTCGACTTCACGCACCATGTTGTCGCGCAAGTAATCAAAGCCAAATTCGTTGTTCGTACCATACGTAATATCAGCTGCATAGGCATCCTGACGACTACAAGGCTTTAGGTGGCGGAATCGTTCATCTTCATGTTCTTCGTTGACGAATTTTGGATCATAAATGTAGCTATGATCTGCCAAGATAACAGCAGTTGAAAGACCCAAGAAATGATACACCTGCGCCATCCAACCAGCATCGCGCTGTGCTAGGTAATCATTCACAGTGACTACGTGTACACCCTTCTGGTCAATTGCATTCAGGTAGACAGGCGCGGTAGCAACCAATGTCTTACCTTCACCGGTACGCATCTCAGCAACATTACCCTCGTGTAAAACCATGCCACCAACCAACTGCACGTCAAAGTGTCGTTGCTTCAGCGCGCGAGAAGCCGCCTCACGCACTACGGCGAAAGCATCAGGTAAAATCGCGTCTAACGTTTCCTTGGCGAGTCGTTTACGTAAAACTACAGTTTGTTCCTGCAGTTTCTTATCGGTCATTTTCTCGTATTTCGGCGCCAACTCATTGATAACGCGTACGCGTTTGCGCAGCCGTTTGATAGTCTTAGCCTGTGGGTCGCCGAGCAACTTCTTTAGCGTGCTGTTCATGAGATTCCAGTCATTCCTCCATTAGTTTCAGTGCTCCGCTAGGCCACATGATCACACTACATTCCTCTAGAAACCCTACCCCGGCCTACTGTGATCAAACAGTTCATGCACGTCGCTTGTCTAGAATGAATGTGCAGGAACATGCGGCAAGCAAAGTGCCTTTGATCATATTGTACCCCTTTTTACCACTAATGGCGAGAGAACTTTTATAGAACGCGAAAGGTACGCCGAATACGTGCAAAAGCACCCCATTTTGAATGCGTAGCACGATACATTTTAAGCTCGCTCTCGACATGCGCAGCGACAATATCGAGCGCAGCATATGTGTGTAGTGTAGTCTCTGTAGCCCCAAAAACCGTATCACCTACCGTCAGCCGTATTACACAAGAATTAGTCTTATCATCCTTTAGGACGGCTTGCGTAAACTGTACTGAACAATATGATTCTTCGCGTAGAGTCCGAGGGATGCGTCGTGCTATACGAGTAAGTTTACCTCGTGTATATTTGTCGAGTTCCGAAGTCAGCTCGAATCCTTGGGTTGTAATTTCTATATGCATTACGAGGATTCTTACAAAACTTCCCTGCCACTCATGTAAGGGCGCAATACTTCCGGTACGGTCAAAGTTCCGTCTTCATTCTGGAAGTTTTCAATCAAGACCACTAATGAGCGCGCAAGTGAAACTGCAGTACCGTTCAGTGTATGAACCATTTCAATACGCCCATCTTTGCGACGTACACGAATATTTAAATTGCGTGCCTGGAAATCAGTGCAGTTAGAACAGCTAGTAAGCTCACGATATTTTTCATCAACAGGAGACCAGTATTCGATGTCATATTTTTTAGCGGCTGGCGCACCCAGATCACCACTGGCAATGTTGATGACGTGGTACGGGATTCCGATTGACTGCCATAGCTCTTCTTCAAGTGCCAAAATACGTTCATGCATCTCGCGACTTTGTTCAGGTAATGCAAATACATACATCTCTAGTTTGTTGAACTGATGGACACGGAACAAACCACGGGTATGCTTGCCGTATGTTCCTGCTTCTTTACGGTAGCTTGGGCTCAAGCCTGCATACATAAGCGGCAACTGAGCCTCATCTAAAATTTCATCAGCGTGAAAGCCGGTTAGTGGCATTTCCGCCGTAGCAATCAAAGACAGATCTTCACCTTCGATATAGTACTCGTCACTTTGATCACTAGTACGTGGCGCAAAACCCGTACCAGTGGCTACGCGTGAGCTAACCATATGTGGAACAGTCATGAAGGTAAAGCCCTTCTCAGTCACAAAATTGAGCGCATATTGAATCAAAGCGTTTTCAAGCAGCGCTAGATCGCCTTTCAAGAAATAAAATTTGGCGCCAGCAACTTTAGCGCCACGGTCAAAGTCCACCCAGTCACGTTTGGTCACAAAGTCCAAGTGGTCTTGAGCGCCAGTTGGAGTATCGCCAACAACTTTAATTTCAACACTATCCTCTTCGCCGCCAATAGGCACGTCATCAAACGTTACATTTGGAATACCGGCAATCCGCTCATCATATTTGGCCTCAATACCTTTAAGTTCGCTTTCACGACTGCCGATCTCATCTTTCAATTGCCTACCTGTTGTTAATTGCTCTTCGGTCGGCTTCTGGCCCTTCATCTCAGTAGTCAGCGCATTGCGTCGAGCGCGCAGCTCTTCAATCTGCGTCAGCTTGCTCCGCCGTTCGGTATCAATCTCCAGTAGTTCAGCAACCTTGACATTTTTATAGCCTTTCTCTTCCGCCTTTTTTTGGACGAGTTCAGCGTTTTCACGAATAAATTGAATGTCTAACATGCCACTAGTATAGCCTATCCTGTCCCACGTCCCGAGTAATTACTCTCATAAACATAACCGTAACATGAATTACACTAATGGACTTTTTTATGTTATTATCATCAGAATTCTGTACAACGGTGTGAAATTTATTTATATGCAACAACTCACAAATAACATGGCTACTTATTCTGAACTTGGACACGGCGCGCAGTTCAAGGCGTATGACATGCAAAACGGTCGCGTGCTCAAAATCCCTTTAACCGAGGCTGAAACCTACCAAGTTGCAAGACGACGACGAAATGTCATGCACGGAACAATCGAGGAAATCGCCAGCGTGGAAATGCGTGTACAGACATTCATGAACAGCAAAGCCCGTATCCCTAGCATGGTGACACATGCATTTCAGGATCCTGTACCTTTCTTACATCTACTGGGCGATCCTACCATCACCCCAGTTACCCTTCCAGAGGATACTCATGAGAAAAAATGGGGTAGCGCACATTTTGTATATACACAGAACAAGGTTGAGATGGCGAACGGTATGTTGCGAGCTATTACCGCACTGCCCCAGCTCGGTAATGGTGACAAGCAAAAACTCAAACGGTATGTTGAGGACTACGTGCAATACGTATACGACATTTGGGAATATGGCTACGGTGATTACGTTTTTAAACTGGGCGACACAGGCCTAGATGCTCATGGCAACCTTATCGGCGTTGACCTAGGAGAATGGACAAGTGACCTTGATTTTATGGTCCGCGCAATCAACGAAAAATGGTGGCTTGATAACGTCAATCATAGTAAGCACGACTTCCCAAAGCTACCTGAAAGTCTTGAGGCTTTTTACATAGAAACTCTCGAAAACGCCTTCACAGAAACAGAAATCAAAAAACGCTGGCGAGCTAAACATGTCTGTACCGACTGTACCGAGGAAGCTACCACTATCACTGCATTCGTATCCGCTCGGATAGCAGAAATTGATTATATTGACAGACTATAGATGAGCAGCATTCCTACCCCAGAAACTACACCCCTCATTGGTACATATTACCATTACTATTTTGTGGGGCATGGTGCGCAATTCCGTGTCTATGCAGTCTATACACTCGCTGATAAGCCCACTGGCAGGGTTATAAAGGTACCGCTTGATTTCACTGAGAGTAAAGATGCAATCTGGGACCCTCTAAAGCTCACTGCAACTTACACCACCGAGGAAGAATTGGATGTGCTTGCCGATGCCCGAGCCCGCGAGGTCATGCAATTTAAGCATGCAATGCCAGGCCTAGTCCAAGGAGTCCTAGGTGAAGACACTACCTTCAACCAATCCTTAGGTAATCTCAAGATCTTACAAACTCCTATCCCTGTCGACGAACAACAAAGCCAACCGGCATACTACCTACCCATCTTTTTTACCCAAGATTATGTCCTAACACTCGACACATATCTACAACGCTTCAGGCTCGCCAACAATAAGTACACGCGTACTCTCGATGGTCGGAGCATACACATGCTAAAAAGCATAGTTGAGCAAATCATTGAACTGCATTATCTTATCTGGCAGTATGGTATTTTTGAATTCGTTTTTAAGCCAGAGAACTTCGGTATTAGGTTCAGGAGTACCGGTTCGCCCCAGCTTATCTGGATGGACCTAGCAGAACACATCACAGACCTTAATCAGGCTGAAAAAATCATAGAAGAAAAACGCTGGCTACACCCACTTATGCCTCGGAAGATTGATTACCAATTTATGCCAGCTATCCTACATGAATACTATGCAGATACTTGTGACCAAGCATTCACCGTAAGCCAGCTCCATAAGAAATGGCGTCAAAAAAGCACCCACATAGAGCAACTGCACGCGAAACGTCTTCGTCTAAAAGAACTCACGACGCTCGACTCTAAAAAATCGGTTAGCTACTGGGTTGCACGTCATAATCTCTCCACATCTCTTTACCGTGGTTTCACAGACCACAGTATTGATGACCTCGACATACCCGTTGCAGACCTGAGTATCTTACTAGCGGACCGTAACCGCAAGAATCCTGCTAGCGCTGCCTTTATAGAGGAAAAAATCGAACGCGCAATAGCAGCCGGCGATCCACCTATCATAGTGTCATCTCCTGTGTTACATCTGCCACACAACGAGAATTGGACTAAACAATAATGAACACACTCTACATGAATCAGCACCTGAACGATGAATATGTTCCCTTCCCTGAACTCGGCAGTGGCAGTCAATTTCATACTTATGACACGCATGATGGTCGTGTGCTTAAGATCCCACTTACCAAAGAAGAGACTAGGCTTGCTATCTCAGAACGTCGCCATACTGTGAACCCAGTATCGCCACAAGAAATCCCGTCGATAGAGGCACGCATTCACACTCTTTTTAACGGCAAGGCGCGTATTCCTGATATGGTCGAGCACCCTTTTTACGATCAGACTGATTTTTTAGCCCTTTTCGGTAACCCACGTATAGTTCCCGTTGGTACAAGTCTGCCAGAAGACACTACCGAAAAACAATGGAGTGTTGGCCGCGTGGTATACACTCAGGACAAGGTTACTATGACCGGAGATATGCTTCGCAACTTGGCAACACTTCCTTCTTTAGGACGCGGTGATCTCAGTAAGATTCGTCAACTCATCGAATTGTATATCCAGCAAACCTACAAAGCCTGGGAGCACGGCTATGCAGACTACGTACTCAAAATTGGTGACACTGGCCTAGATAGCAGTGGCAATTTCGTATTAGTAGACTTGGGTGAATATACTAGTGATGCCGACTTCATAGAACGCGCTCTAACCGAAAAACGCTGGCTACAATCAACTATGCCAGAGAAGGTTGATTTCCCACAAATCCCCAAGCAACTTCAAGATTATTACTGTAAAACGCTTGACGATGCTTTCTCGGTCGAAAACTTCCGAGCGCACTGGCATAAAAAGCATCATTGCAGTGCATGTCAGCCATCGGATAATGATCCAATCCAAAGTTTCATCGCCGCCAAAGCTGCTGAAATAGATTATGTGGACAGGTGGTAAGATGACCGATCAACACAATATCTTGACCAACGACATCTCAGGAACTTTGTACCGATATCTATACATAGACCACGGTGCGCAATTCCGTGTCTATGCTATCCTTGCGAACGATGGCACACCTACAGGTCGCGTAGTAAAAGTACCGCTTGATTTCACCGAGAGTAAATACGTTCTAACACCTTATTTCTCTGAGGTCGGTATGTCAGAAGCCGAAGCAGATCGACGAATTCACAAGCTAATGCTCCAAAAGCAGCAGCTTCCTGAGCTACTCCAGGGTATCTATGCGGCATCCCCTCAGCTTATGAATTTACTTGGCAACCTTAAAATCGTACCTATTCTGGCGCGACCAATTCAGCCTGAACACGGCTACTTTATGCCGCTCCATTTAACGCAAGACCATGTGACACCTATGGCTGAATACCTGCATCCATTCCGTTTTGCTGAAATGCCGCCCCAGAGAATTACCATCCACCACGTTCATCAGGTACGCCAGGTTATGCGTGCAATTATTGACTTGCATTACCGCCTGTGGGAGTACGGTATCATGGAAACCACCTTCAAATTAGAGAACATTGGAGTAATTACTAAATCAAACAAAGTTATTCTAGTCGATGCTGGAGAATATACGCTAAAACAGCACGAGGCCGAGACGATTATCAATGAGAAGAAGTGGCGCCATGCTCTCTCTACAGAAAAGATCGATCACCTATACTTGCCCACCATTCTACATAAAGAATACTCAGAGCTCTGCAATACAGCCCTAACCATAGAAGCCGTTCGCAAGCACTGGAATAAGCGTTCTCGCACCATCGAGCGCCGCGCAAGCCAGCGAATCAAGATCCGAGAACGTTTGACTCATGATCCACAAAAAGAGCTCGCCCTATGGATTAAACAACAGACACTTCACAGTAATCTACATTCCGGCGTCCCTAAAGAACGCATTGAAAACATGCTTATATCTCATGCCGATCTTACTATGTTGCTTGAAGATAAACGTCTCAGTATCATGCCACTAACTGAAATTGAACTCCAAGAACGAGCCGAGCGTGACCTCGCCAACAGCCAACCAGCAAACTGGCAAGAGATCTATCGTCACTTACCTTTCAACGAAAAGGCTTAACAGACCGTTAGCACAGCTCCACCGCGTTTATTTCTTAGGCTGTTTCCGGCTTTGCATATGCTTAAGCGTTAGCTCAGTTCGCCGCCGTGCATAGTCACAATGTTCGCAGGGACCGCCCATGATACTATCACCGACTGCTGGCATTTCACCCTCTAGACATTCTTTCATCGCCTGCAAGGTAGGTTCAACCCAGTCTGTATTGCCAGTGTATGGAATTAGTTTCGTCTTGAATTCAAGATGATCACCGAAGCCATCAACATCCATTCGGGCATTTGTGTATACAAAATATCCCGTATCACTCACTTTAAATCCATTCTGACGAAGTAACCATTGGTATACTTCCATTTGTCGTTTGTAGCTAATCTGCCAGCCACTACTTATACTCACCGGCTTATCTTTACTCGTAGCCTTGTAGTCCACTACGATTAGCTCACCCGCTTCGTTTACCCATACATCATCAACCGCACCAAACACATGTAAATTAGTTGGTTCGTGCAATGCCACTACACCAGTGAAGTTATAGCGCCAGGTGTCGAGATCTTTATGCACATATGGTATGACACCATTCAGTTTATTTTTTGTCATAATCGGATGAGGCGTACCCGCCATACGATGTACATCGAACTCTTTCTTATAGAGTTCATCGATTGTTTTATTGATGTTAAACGGTGGACTGCTGGGCCGTGTGATTTTCAACCGAGTATCAAGCCAAAAACAGCGCGGACATTGTTTAAACAATTCTATCTTACTGCGACTCACCTTAAACGGAATCGTCTGCCCCGGCTGATACGGCAGCGACCGTTCCCTCAAATAATCCATACCTCTAGTATACCGTTCGTTTGGCCTAATAAAAAATCGCCAAATCTTTGGCGATTTTTTATTAGATACTTCCGCTTATACCCTATTATCTGGGGTTGGTGGTGGCAGGGACTCTCGTGGAGCTTCAGACATGCCTGCAACAGTGTTAGCGTCAACCTCAGAGCCCCGAGGGATACCATTTTGTATTTCCATCGGACCTGCGACACCATTAGGCACAGATGCTTGTTCAGAATGAGACTGCTGCTCAGCCGTGGCACCATGTATACCAAGTACAGCCAAAGCTCTACGTACTCGACCATTTGAGGTATCGCTCTTTTCCCCTGCGGCCGTCACGGTAGCAAGTTTATCAGGGAACTGCTCCGAATTAAATACACCTCCGATTGGGGCTTTACCCGCTCCGCCAAATCCATGATCGTAAATTTGTCCTGCTGCCATATGTTTTGTCCTTTTTTTGTTTTTTTCGAACTATATAAACATTAGCACATTTTTAGCATTTTAGCAATACTGTGGCATAGATGCAGGTGTGCTGAACCCTGTTATTTCTTTGTGAGTACAGCTAGTGTTTCGATGTGCGGCGTTCGTGGGAAGAAGTTATAAACTTCAAAGAAGGTAATTTCGTAAGCGTCTTGTAGTAGAGCTAAGTCACGCGCCTGCGTTGCAGGGTTACAGCTTAAATACGTAATCTGCGGTGGCAATGCTTCCAGGCATCGTTCGACAACTTTAGCATGAAGACCAGCACGTGGCGGATCAAAGATCACAGGCACATCACTTACGATATGCTCGAGTACTTTCTCAGTTGATGCTTCAACTACTTCACCTTCTAGGCCGCTTGCGGCCAAATTTATGCGCGCCATTGCCGCAGTAGCTGGATCTAGTTCTACCAACTTTGCGCGTTCCTTAGAAACCGTGAGGCCAATGCTCCCCACGCCCGCATACATATCAACTGGATCTGCGGTTGTGTGCTCTGCAATACGGCCAAGCACTTTTTCATAAATCGGCAAATTTACCTGAAAAAAGCTATCAACATCATACACGAACACCTTGCCAAGCAGTGTATCTTCCAAGCCAGAGTCACCTAGCTCATACAATAGTTTTGTAGGCACCGAAGCTGGACTTTTAGGGTTGCTATGATACACCCGTAGACCCTTAAGTTCAGTCGGAAGAGCTAGTTTGCTAAAGCTTTCCAGCTTTGTAAACAACGCAGCAACCGCATTTCCCTTTTGGTCACATCGTACAATTATAGTCTTCAGGTCACCAGCACGTGGGCTTAGCTTATTGAGCTCAGCCAGCACTGCGTTCGCGGCCGCATCAATCGCCGGAAGAGCTAGTTTGCTACCTGCCACGATCTGCTTGCCATGGCTGCCACGCTGATGAAGCGCTAGATGCAACCCATCGTCATCACCCCAGAAGCTGTATTCCATTTTGTTACGGTAGTGCCATTCAGGCTCCGCCCAAACTACACTATCAAATTCTGGTATTGTCACCTTTTCGTGCGTAAAAAGATCGCGCACGATCCCTGCTTTATAACCATTTTCCGCCTCAAAAGTCATCATCTGCCACGGGCTAGTAGCTAAGTAGTTCTCCTCCTGTGGCTCAACCCGTTCAGCTGAGCCGGTAACAACTTCACGCGCAATCGCTTCAGCATAGCTACGCTTCTTTTTTATAACCTCTGCCCGCACGGTCTCACCCGGCAATGCATTCCAAACGAACACCTTACGCCCATCAGGTAGTTCACCGAGTCCCTGTCCACCATGTACAATTTTTTCGATCTTTACTTCTTCCACGCTCGCTCCAATGTCTTTACTAATGCCGGTGCTGTATCAACTAGCGCATCCGGTTCCTTGCGTTCTAACGCAATTCGATTGTTATAACCCCACGTCACCGATGCAACTTTAAGCCCTACTGATCGAGCTGCGCTAACATCTCGAGTTTCGTCGCCTACATACCAACTCTGCTCTACATCTATATGCGCACGATCAATCAGCTTCAGTAGCTGTGGTGCTTTACCGAGCAAGCTTGCACCACCATACACTCCCGAAAAATATCCACTCAAACGATGTCGCTTCAGGTATGTCTCCACGTTTTCAGTACTGTTCGAGCTAAGAACATAGAGTGGAATACCGTCTTCGTGTAGCTTTCGGATGGCATCCAACATCCCCTTATGAACAGCTATATCTTGGAGATGTTCACGAAGCATCTTTCGACCACGAAGCATCAAAAGCGGTACTTTCCATTTTGGCAGCCGTATAGCCTTAAGTAATTCGCCTAACGACATTTCACGCATACCTTCAACTTCTTCGGGAGTGTAATGACCGTGGCGACCGCGAGTCATATCTTCAAACACCATAACAACCGCCGCCAAACTGTCGGCGATCGTACCGTCGAAATCAAAAATAACCGCCCGTTGGCGGTCGGCAGGTTTTAGAGTACGCTTCCTCTGTCGCATAGTCCTTAAACTATAGCATAAAGGCCTTAAAATTATCGCCCAGTAAAAAACCTACCTAGTCGACTTTTCCTACCCGCGTCGGCGGCATCTTGCATTGTTTTGTAAAAGTCATGCAACATACCCCCTTCTTTAGTTATAATCGTCGCTTGATTGACTTCTTTAGCTACCCACCCATACACAACAGGTTGTTCTGGACGCAAACGTACTTCAGCCAAATCTTTAGCGGGCATACTAGCGACGAGTGTATATGTCCCCGTGTCATCCCTGCGCAAATGATGCGCTACGGCCGGCTTAGGATACCTCGTTTGTACATTAGGCTTAACGTACAACATAGCATCCCCTGATGACTGGGTTACGATAGCAATTTGCGTAGGCTGAGTACTCATAAAGTGGCCTGCATGTATATTTTCAGTTACATCTGACTGACCCTCAAGATATCGGAACATCTTAGTCACAGGATTGGATTGTCCGGCATCAAACAAATGAGGTGCATCGATTGTAATAGTCTCGAGCTGCGTGCGGATCTCGCCATCTGCAACTAAATCAGGCCGTTCAGGACCAAAATCAAATTCGAGACCAAGGTCAATCGTTGTTTCTGACATGAGTTAAATGTAACATATTCTTGCTTAAAACACAAGTAGTTTGAGCGGCATATTTACAAGTTCGGATCATACGGAACGTGACAGGCACCCCGCCCTGTACGCTCAGCATACTTCTGATGATAGTCCTCAGCCCTATAAAATGGTCCTGCCTGCGTAACCTCAGTCACTATATTGCTATCATATTTGGGTTGCAGTTCAGCCATAACTCTGTCAGCGACCCCCTTTTGTTCATCAGTAACATAAAAGATAGCACTACGATAGCTATCCCCGATATCAGGTCCTTGGCGATTCAACTGCGTTGGATCATGCATATGGAAGAACTGGCGCACGAGCGTCTCATAGCCGACTTTACCAGCGTCAAATTCCACAAGCACCGCCTCGGCATGACCAGTTGTATGCGTACAGACCTCCTCATATGTCGGGTCTTCGGTTGTACCGCCAGTATAGCCAACAAGCGTACTTGTTACGCCCGGCACTTGATCAAAATAAAACTGTACACCCCAGAAACGCCCTGCCGCAAATATCGCTTGTTCCATATCAGCACCCCCTTTATTCGTATGTATAGCATATCAGATTAAGACTAACGTGGCCTAAGGTGTTATACTGCACGCTGATACTATGTTACTTTCTGCGAATATTGAAGAGAAGATCATGGGCACGAAGCATTTGTTTTCGGGCCTAAAATTGCATGTCGAACAAGGTGAAAAAGTAGCCATTATAGGCCGGAACGGCGTCGGGAAAACAACCCTGTTCCGCATGCTTACAGGGGTAGACAAAGACTTTGCCGGCACGGTGAGCGCGCAGCCAGGTGCTCGTGTAATCGCCACGGCGCAGGAACATACCGGCATTGGAGACATGACCGTCATGCAGTACATCTTAAGCCGCCTACCTGAGTATGCGGAGCTCAAACACATCATCGACACCTACCCCGAAACGATGGGTGACAACATCGGTAAAATCACCCGCTACAGCGAAGCGCTGGAACGGTTTGGTACGCTAGATTATTACAATATTGAAGATAAAATTCTCCAGTCACTCGACGAGTATCAGCTACCCAATAAGGCAGATCTACCTATGGAACGCCTCTCTGGTGGTCAAAAACGATTTGTTGAACTGATCGCCGTTGAGCATGCCGACGCCGACTTAGCACTCATCGACGAACCAACCAACCACATGGACTATGTCGCTAAAGCAGCATTTTTAGAGTGGTTTACGGCAGTAAAACGCGCAGTGGTCGTGATCAGCCACGACCGTGACGTACTAGCTTATGTTGACCGAATTATAGAGATCAAAAACGGCAGCGCAGCAGAGTATAAAGGTAACTACGAAGCGTACTTAAGCCAAAACGTCCAAAGTGCTTCAACCCAAATGCATGACTATGCCACCGCTCAAGCCACATTAGATAATCTCAAGAAACAGATCCAGAGTGTTCGAGCTAAAAAAGCTAGTACGAGTAAAACTCCAAACCCGTTCATCCCGCTTGAGAAACGCCTGCTTAAACAGTACGCGGACGTTGAAGCAGCCATGGTTGAACCAAACTTCTGGATCGACCGTGAAAGCGCTGCTGGTCTTAACAAAAAAGTCAGCGATAACTATGACAAGTTCAAGGCAAAGAATATTAAGCTACACAAAACTTCTACTCACGAACATTCCAAGGAATTGCTACGCGTGGAAGGTCTTCAACTGGGCTATACCGAAACTCCACTATTTAAACCTGTAGATTTCAGCCTAAGTCATGGTGATCGTCTACGCCTTATCGGACGAAACGGTGCAGGTAAAACTACACTTGTACGCGCCTTAGAGGACGCGGCACACGAAGTTCGCAGTTCAACATACAGGGCTGGTGGCATTTTCTGCGACCGTAGCCTACGTCTTAGTGTATATGAGCAGGAAGCTAGCCATGAGTTGCTCGCCCTACCCCTCTCAAAAGCAATTGTTCGAATTTATGATCAGCTTGAGCTACCAAGCACCGAAGAACATGTAATGCGAACGATGGGTAACTATTTGTTTAACCCATACGAAGATGGTCAGACGCTCGTGAATGATCTAAGCGGTGGTCAAAAAGCACGACTCCAGATTATACAGATGCTTGCAGGTGACCCAAATGTGCTTATTTTAGATGAGCCAACTAACCACTTAGATCTACCTTCAATTGAAGAGTTAGAGAATGCCCTACGTGATTACCATGGGGCACTACTCTACATTTCACATGACAGCTATTTGGCTAAAAACCTCGGTGGCGCAGAGTTACTACTAGCGCCAACTTCCCAGGAATAATTCGGGGTCGGACAAACTACTCGGAAACCGTAACGTCACGCCAAAAGGCAACGTAATTACTGAAGTCTTTTTTAACGATATCAATAGCACTCGGTTTTGGTTCTGGATAACTCCACGCATTATCATTGGCCCAGTTTTCACCCTCGCCTATATCAAAATACTGGCATACACCCTTCCACGGACAGGTGTATGGCGTATCACTTTTGCGTAGATATTCACTCTTCACACTTTCCGGAGGAAAGTACCAATTCTGCTCAATGTAGATCAGATCTTCTTTGTCTGCTTCTGCAATAGTTACTCCATTCCAAACTGCTTTCATTTCTTGTCTCCTTTATGACTTTTGGCTTCATGCAACACTCGTTGCGGATATGGTCGTTCAATTCCATGCTTTTCGAATGCTACCTTGATACGGCGGCGGAATTCACCCGAGACCGTCCATTGATCAATTGGCGTAGTTTTACCTAGCGCCTTCACAGTCACAGCCGAAGGGCTAAAGCTATCAAGCCGGTAAAATTGCACTGGCTCGACAATCATTGGCTTCCAAGCCTCCTCGGTAGCCATAGCAGCGCCCACTTCATTGATAATCTTCTCTACTTGGTCAATATTAGCGTCCCAACCAACTTGTATGTCTACGTTGGCGTTTGCCCATTCTGAAGTCATATTAGTAATGACTCCTGCATCGCCATTACGCACATAATGCACATTGCCATCAAGGTCACGTAATTTAGTAACGCGAATGGTTATATCTTCAACCACACCTGAAGTGGTACCAGCTAGCAACACTACGTCACCGACCCGAAACTGATTCTCTAGAATAATGTATATTCCGGCTATGTAGTCTTTAAAGGCACTCTGGGCGACAATACCAAACACTAAGCCTAATGCACCAGCACCCGTTACTAGCGCAGCTAAATTAACACCGAGCAAGCCCAGAACAACGATGAATGTAATAATCCAAATCACCCCACGACTTAACGGGCGAAATACATGGATCAACGTTTCTTCTCGCTTTAACTCCTCTGCTTTGGTTGAATATTTATCGCCATGTACACTACGACGTACTACTCCATCAATGCTTTTGCCCGCAAGCCACTGTACGACACTCATGCCAACAATAACCGCGATAATCTGTGATGTCGTTTGAAATACACTCATATATTCGTACTATCCTGCTCTGCACGTCCCTGCTTAAATAGTCGTGCCATCCATAGCAGCTCATTGAACAGTTTACCTAACGATTTTTCGTAGCGCTCTCGATACTCGTCTTTTATATTTCCATCTGCATCAAAAATATTCTGTACATAAGGAAAATATACATCCCAGCTCAAAGCAACCAACCCCGTCTCACGTACAGCCGTAAGTAGGCTCTCCACCGCACGTACGCCGCCCCAGTTGCCATTAGAAGCGCCTGCGAAAGCTATCGGCTTGTGGTTGTACAGTGCAAGCTCACTGTCGAGCATGCGCTTCAAACTACCAGGAAAACTGTGATTATATTCAGGAGTAACTACAAAAAAGGCGTCAGCTTTGCCAACAATCTCAGTATAACGCGGATCTTTTCCTTCAGGGTCGTTACCATCGCCCGGGAAATTAAAATCCTTCGGATCGGCAAAGATAACTTCAACATCTGGTAGTTTTGTCGCAAAATCTGCCACATATCGAGCCGCTTTGATTGATTCACGCTGTACTCGGGTTGTACCCGCCAATACTGCTATTGTAATTGTCTGTGCCATTCCATTCACCCCTTTTGTTACCCCGCCATCTAATCTTAGATTTTAGTGCAGTTCAGATCGAAAAGCGAGCAGCCTAGTAAAGAATTAACTTTCAAGTTCACGGATTTTATCGTGATTCAGTCCGTAATAATGTGCGATTTCATGCCACAACGTATGCCGTACCGCCTCATATAGTCCAGTCTCACCCTGAGCCTGCATGATGAGCGGCAACTTAAACAGCGTAATCCGATCCGGTAGCAAGCTTGGCCTACCCTGGCGTGCGCTAAGTGGCACCCCCTGATATAAACCAAGCAATGTCTGATCATGACGCAGTTGCAATTCTAGCCGCTGCTCCTGAGTAGGGGTGTCCGCAAACAATATGGCCACGTTTTGAACTCGGTCACGATGCACTTTTGGTAAGCTATCGAACGCCCGATCAATCAATTCCTGAAATTGCTCATCAGATATAATTTCCATCAAATGTAGTGTATCAGGGTTGCACTCCTAAGGATAACAAAATGCATGTGTTTTAATACAATATATTTGCTTAAAGCATAAAACTATTGAATTGTTGCATTATTTAGCGTATACTGTCTTCGTAAACGGACTTTAAGCCATTGAGGCGACTTATAGCCCTTGTTAAAGGAGTTAAGAGATGAAAAAAGTACCTATGCTTGCAGCAGCAGGCCTAACCACCCTCGTGACCTTTGGTGCCCTAGCTGGCACCGTATACGCTTGGCACCCTCAGGGCTCTATTGTTAAGCAAGTACAGAACCAGACAGCTGGCGGAGCACTTACAGATGCTAACGATGCAGCATCAGCTGTAACTGCAGCCCCTGGCGATGTCCTAAACTACAGTATTACCGTTAAGAACGACGGTGAAGCTGCCGCCAACGGTAACAATGACATGGCTAAAACTCAGCTAACTGATACGTTACCTGCCGGTTTGCAATTAGTAAGCAACCCAACTCAGACGACCATCACCGAAGATTTGGGTACAATTGCCCCTGGCAAAAGTGTCACCAAGACTTACGCCGTGAAGGTTACCGATACTAAAGATGGTGACATCATCACTAATAAAGCCTGCTTCGCAGGAAACAGTATGGTGAGCGACAGCCCACAATCTGGTTGTGATGTAGCAGTCGTAAAGGTAGTAGTACCTGTTGTAACGACCCCACCTGTCACAACTACTCCAACCCCAACGACTCCTACTACAGCAGCTCCTGTCGCCGAGACGCTTCCAAATACTGGTAGTACCGCACTGACCGCTACACTCGCTGTATTTGCTATCGCCGGTATCGGCTACACTCTTAACATGCTGCGTATTGCACGCAACATAAACTAAGAGGTATCCCCTCTACAAAAAAGACACCCTAACGGGTGTCTTTTTTGTATTTGTAGTATCTGCCCTACACTACCGACTTGAGCTGAGCCAGAAGGTCATCACGTGGCAAAATGCTCAAAAACCAACCGGCACGTGGTCCTGACGTTTTGCCAATGAGCAGTCGATACAAAGCTGAGAACATATCTTTAGGTCCTAGCCCAGTTTCGTCTTTGCAGTCGTAAATGGCGTCATGGAACCAGCTGCCATCAGCATCCTCTGGGGCAGCCTTAACTTTTTCTGAGAGTAATGCAAAGAAGTCTTTTTCAGCGTCGGTGAATTGGCTTGCATTAACTGTTTTTTGGAGCTCAAATTTCATTTCTTCAGGCGCCCAGTTAGCTAGCCAGCTATCAATGAACTTCAATTCACGAGTAATAGTTTCAGCCTGTTGAGCGGCTGTCTCTGCATGTTCCGTTCGTGCAATAATTGCAATCGTCTTGTCAGTGTCTTTGAGTGCAGCTTGATAGCTCGCTACCAAGTGCGAAAATGGCACGTTACTCACTGTAGGAGCCTCTACGCCATGCAAGCAAAGCTCGAGGAGCTGTTGCTCACCTGCAGTCTTATCAGGCTTTGCGAGTAGCTCCGCGAATTCATCAAAGAGTCGTAAGAGCGTTTCGCCTTCGCCGAAAAATAGTAGTTTATCCGGCGCAGACCGGAAAATGAAGAACCAGACGATTTCCGGGGGCAATATGTTTAACAGCTCGCTAGCCGTAATTGCATCACCAGCACTTTTACTCATCTTCTTGGTTTCACCTGTACGATTGATGAAATTATACGGCACTGGTAATGGTGCCTCTGCGTTAAACACATCGCGTACGATCACTTTACCGGTATCATATGAGCCACCCTTGGTTGCATGATCACGACCAAATGGTTCGGCCATGACATGTAGTAATGACCAACGCGCCGGCCAATCAATCCGCCAGTTTAGCTTTACATCTCCATGCAAATAATTGGCAACCTTTTCTTGATCACCCTTGCCGACATAAGTTACCGTTTTAGCTTTTGTATCTATAGATCTAAATAAGCGGTTTTTGAGATAGCCATCTTCCACAACCTGAATGGGTGACCAATCTGCATTCAAATCACGGCCCGAAACTTCCGTCAGGACACGACGAATATCATCAGTGTGCTCAAGCGCCTGCTCAATAACAGGCACCATGAAACCTTCACGGTATTTTTGATGTGAGCGCACAATTTCCATCTGCAGATGTAGTTTTTCTGCAGCACGAACCAAATCCTCTAAAAAGTAGTCTGCATATGAACGATCGCTGCCGTCTGGAGCAGGCACATCGCACAGAGGCTTGCCTAAATATTTCTCATACTCCGCTGGAATATCAACAGGGACTTTACGAAAAATATCCAAATCATCAACAATGTGCAAATGACGTGCAGTGCGGCCACGACGTCGTACCTCAATTGCAATGATCTCAGCAGTCAAAACTTCGCGCAGTGTTCCCAAATGATACGTTCCGGATGGCGATACGCCAGAAGAAACAATAACGTCTCCATCAGGATGACGTGCGATTAACTCATCTACAATACTATTTAACCACTGCATAATGCATCTAGCTTAGCCGATTTGAGCCAATTTTACCAGAGGTAAAACCAAAAACGACCCCTTATAAGAGTCGTTTTTGGTTGTATCGATAGTGTACGTTTCTACGCAATTAACTTAATCGTGTAAGCTTTTGTCTCAGCGGGAGTAACGATTTCAACTTCGTCGCCTTCTTTTTTACCGAGTAATGCCTTACCGATTGGTGATTCGTCGCTAATTTTTTGCGCAAGTGGATCGGCTTCAATAGTGCCAACCACCTGTAAAACCATATCCTTCTTGCCACCCTTAAGCGTAACGGTTGAACCAAGTACTACCTGCTTCGAGCCAGTAGATTTGATAACTTCTACGTTCGCTAGGATGTGCTCAATTTCGTCAATACGACTGTCATTGCGTTCTTGTTCCTGACGCGCTGACTGGTACTCAGCGTTTTCACTCAAGTCACCTAGCTCACGTGCTACCTTGATAGCTTCCGCAGTTGCAACACGACGCACGCGTAATGCTTCTAGCTCAGATTTTAGTTCATCAATGCCTGACTGTGTCAGATGGAATAATTTCTTCATAGGTTTACCTTTCCTTATCCGAGTTTGATGCCGTAGCCTTTATGCGACATCTTGGTCGGTTACGTATAGTACCGCCTTACTTTGCCCCGGTCAAGACTTCTTTTAGACTTTCAAAGTCTACCATATCACTCGTAGCTTCGGTACGCTTTTTATATTCGATCTTTCCCTGTTCAATCGTTTTAGCACTAACCACTACGCGATGTGGCATACCAAGCAAATCTGCATCAGCGAATTTTTCACCAGGTCGTGCGTCACGGTCGTCATACAGGACTGTTATGCCTGCGGCCTCAAGATCTGTACATAATTTGTCCGCAGCGGCTACAACAGCTTCATCTGCGCCTAGGCGAGCCAAATAAACTTTAAATGGTGCAATGTTTTCAGGCCAAACGAGACCTCTATCATCTGCGAACTTTTCAACAATCACACCCATGACACGCGTAACTCCAATGCCATATGATCCTAGGTGTACAAACTGTTTTTCACCAGCTTCATTCGTAAACGCGAAATCCATTTCTTCACTCTTTTGGGTACCGAAATTAAAGATATTACCTACCTCTGCGGATTTTACTTTTTCAAGCTCATCACGCTTAACGCCGAGTTTTATGAGATTTTCATCATCCAAAACTTCTTCGTTTAGGGCAATATTCTTTTCGCGGTGTAGATAAATAATATCTTCGCCTGCATCACAGATAGTTTGGAATTCATGGCTAAACTGCGTAAACGCACCACCACTCGCGAACGTAACATATGTGTCGTCACCAATTCCTAAACGGTTATAAATCCGAGTGTAGGCTTCGATACAAGCCTGATAGAATTCCTCATGTTTTTCCGCATCGATGCTACATGAGTACATGTCCTTCATGACAAACTCACGGCCGCGCATAATACCACTCTTGGCACGAAGCTCATTGCGTAGCTTGGTTTGAAATTGATACACATAAGCTGGCACGTCTTTGTAGCTCTCTACGTAACGCTTCATCATCTCCACAATAGGCTCTTCGTGAGACCAGCCGAAACCAACATCAGTACCATCCTGTAGTTTAGATTTGAACCAAATGTCTACGACCTCATCACTCCACCGCCCTGTCTTCTCCCAGATCTCACGACGCTGAAGTCCCGTCATAATTAGTTCTTGGCCACCAATAGCATCCATCTCTTCACGAACAATTTGCTTGATGTTTTCAAGCACTCGGATACCGAGTGGTAGATAATCATAAGCGCCCGCCATCTCTTTATGTACATAGCCCGCCTGAATGAGTAGCTGAGCATTTTTGGAGACTTCATCTCCTGGAGTTGTTTTGCTAGTTTTAGTAAATAATTGGGTTACTCGCATGAGTCATAATCCTATAAATTAGTTGAATAAAAGTGGGTATGAAAAGAAATCTACCGCCCGGGCGGGAGTATGCATGTCAGAATAATAGAGCGTGCTATAAACATCGCCCTTTATTGTACGCTATCTGGCGTGTAAGAGAAATAACGTTGTGAAAGCAATGCCGTTTTTGAGTGCGTGCAGCATGATACCTGGCCATAAGCTGTCCGTCTTAAATCGCAGATAACATAGCACGAGACTAAGTGTAAATGTATCAATCGCAGCCACCCACAGCAATGGCTGACCGCTACCAAATTGCAAGTGAGCGCTTGCAAATAATGCACTCGTAATCAGAACCGCTACCAAAGGCTTTAGTTTAGTGCGTAGTCCGCTAAAAACAAATCCTCGAAACACTGTTTCTTCAACAATTGGTGGTAAGACAACCAGACTTAAGAATGTCAGTATTAGACTACCATCAGTAGTAACGTCCTGAAACCCTAGTTCCTGTTTCTGATTAACGTTAATTGATGGGAACAGATGCGTAGCAATACTCAATAGCGCTAGATACGCCACAAAATATGCTGCGAACCCCGAAAGTGCCAATACTGGGTCTACCCAGCGAGGTCGACGCCATCCTATTACCCGCAGACTCCCCTTTGCGTGATGCACGTACCACCAGATAGCACCAAAAGTAAGCCCTTCGGCTAGCAATACATAAAAGAACTGAGCCGTCACAGATGTATTTAGCCACTGCTCAGCAATTGGCTTACTCCAACCACGTGCATGTGGGTATAACACCACAATTGAAGTCGCAAACATTTGGGCGGCAAAATATATCACTATGGCATACACCACTGCCACCCACGGGCCCCAAGGGGCATGCGTAGATGCTATCGGTTCAGTTGCCGTGTTAGAAGAATCTTTTAACATCTACGATTGAGATTACGACAATGAGCACCATAAGGACAGCAAAACCTGTACCGTAAATCGCTTCTTCTGCTTCGGGTGTAATCTGTTTTTTAAACAATCGAGAAATGAGCATCACAAACAAGCGGCCACCGTCGAGTGCAGGAATCGGGAGTACATTCATAATCGCTAGCGTTAGAGAAATAACAGCAATGATCAGCAGCATAAACTGATATCCCAATAGACTTCCGTCCTTGAGGATAACAAAGATCCCCACTGGGCCTGAGACCTGACTACTAGCCGTAGTCTGCGCATTCTCACGTGCCACGTGGTTGCCCGTAAATACACCAGCAAAGATGCCACCAAGACCCGCTAAAGCGTGCCCCAGGCCCTGGAATGTCAATGTCGTCAGCTGAGCACTTAACCCTACCGCTACCACAGGCGCAGACCATGTAGAGCGCCGTAATGTTAGATCGGTTGGCTCAACTCCTAAATAGCCTTTAGGGCTATCAGTCTTAAGACTCGCATTGACCGTAGTGCGACTCAAAAACGTAATAGTAGCTGTCCGTGTCTGGCCATTTCGCACATACACTACAGAAGTATGCATACCTGCAAATTGTTTCGTTAGACCGGGCAGGTCATCAGAGGCGCTTACTTTTTTACCACCAATCGAAATCAATTGATCACGGGCCAGCAAGCCTGCGTTCGCCGCTGGTGAATGTGGCTCAACATAACCGATCAATACTTCTTGCCTGGCGATTTTTGTATCACTTTTAATCGTGAACTGATGATCAACCAATTTCGGCATGCCCACAAGTGCTAGAAAAGTAAAAAGTACTAGTGCAGTAATCAGGTTCATCGTTACACCTGCAAGCATAATCTTGGTTTTAGTAGCAGTTGAAGCAGCGCCATATGAGCCCTTGCCCGTGTCGCTGTCATGCTCGCCCTTAAGGCGTACAAAACCACCTAAAGGAAGGAGGTTGATAGTAAAGTCATACCCCGCCTTCGTAACCTTCTTATAAAGACGAGGTGGGAAGAAGATACCAAACTCTTCCACATCTACGCCACCACGGCGCGCTGCCCAAAAATGGCCAAGTTCGTGTACAACAACTAGACCTATGAACAAAATAAGACCGACTACAAGTAAAAATATCCCCATATCGCTAATGTCAGTATAGCGGAGCCAGGTGCAAGCGCAAAGCGCTAAACAGTCATGATTTCAATTTCTTTGGCCCTGCTGGCAGCTTCGACTTGTCCTTTCGTAGCGTTCATAGCTTCTTCAACTTGCGCACTTAAACGCTTAGCGTCGTCTTCGCCAATCTCTTTATCCTTTTTTGCCTTGTCGGCGGCATCCAACGCTTCGCGCCGAATGTTACGCAGTGCCACCATAGCATCTTCCTGTTTACCACCCAACTGCTTCACGATGTCGCGACGACGTTCTTCCGTAAGTGCTGGTACAGGTACGCGAACTACGCGACCATCATCACTTGGGTTTAAGCCTAGGGATGGGTTATCACGAATAGCACTTGCAATTGCCTGTAGGGTACTTGGATCGAATGGCGTAATCTGCAAAAGCTGAGCCTCTGGCGCCGTTACATTCGCTACCTGATTAAGTGGCATTGGTTGCCCATATGCTTCCACCATAACACCTTCTAACATACTGGCGCTTGCTCGACCCGTACGTAGGCTTTTAAGCTGCTCGCCGTAATGTGCAACAGCGGCATCAAATTTACCCTTAGCGTCTTGTACAATCTCGTTCGGATTCACGGAAATACTCCTAGTTACTCTCTGTTATTTGATTTTATTGTACGGAATTCGCGCACATTTAGCCAGATACTCACTGTTACTGTATAGATATAAAAAATCACCGAGCTATTTTGGCTCGGTGATTCTCGTAAAAGATTACAGGCTTTTAACGTTCTAAGGCTAACCCATCAATCTGACGTAACTGATTGCTCGTTAGGTCAGGGAGCGCGTCGGCATGGGAATGTTGCCGAAATTTTGTAATATTCATTGGCTTTTTCCTTTTAGTTTCTGTTTCTTTTACATTTTTGTTTCCTTAAGAAACTAATCAATACTATATACCGCTTTTGCTTTTTTTGCAAGTACTTTTTGTGCCTATTATTCCCCTTTTCTAGATGCTCAACCTTTGAAAATGATATTGTATATTTTACTAAATTATGATATAATTATAAAAAGTGACGTGAGATCACAGGTAGTTCCTCCAACCACCAACCTGGAGTTGATTCACAATGCAGAACCGCAGCCGCCGTACCTTCGCCCTCGCCGCGCTCGCAGCCACCGCCCTGAGCCTGACGCTCACCGCCTGTGGCTCCAGTGACAACGGCCAGCCGAAGCCCACCACATCATCAAGTGCACCCGCTCAGACGAAGCCCATAAAGGTCTTCCCCGAGCTCGGTACCAACTACGGTGTGAAGGCCCACGGCAAGAGCCTCAGCGACGATCCGACCGGGAACGGCATCAGCTACACCTGTGTCGGGACCCTGAAGACGATCAAGGTCGGCTTCAACAAGACCATCGACTACAACGGCATCCGTGTCGCCTTCAAGAGCAACACCGAAAGCAATCCGCCATCTGAGGTGATCAACAACAACACCCTCGACCAGGAGAGCGTCAGCCTCACCATCAGCGATGTCGCCAAGAACCCGGACCCGTCCATCAGCAACTACCCGGTCACTCTGATCGTCGACCCCATCAGCGTCGACACCAGCGACAAGAAGAAGACCATCGTCTTCCCGGTCGATCAGTCCGTCGTCAACATGCCGCACGGGCGTGCAACTACCCTCCAGTTGGAGACCAGTCAGTTCACCACTACGACCGGCGGCTACATCGACGACATTCGTCTCTGCGTTCCTGCTTCCTGACCCTCATGTCACTCGGCGCGCACCTCTTCTTCCCCCACTTCCCATTCGGGAACAAGAAGAGACCGCGCCGTTTGACTAGCTACACATAAAAACACCCTGGAAATTCCAGGGTGTTTTTATTTTGTGAAAAGCTATTTCTTAAGCAACTTCACCGAGAGCAATGCGTGCAAAGCGACGTACGATAATGTTTTCGCCGAGGCGAGCATTATGTTCTTTAACGTACTCACCTACAGTTTGATCAGGATTCTTAATGAATGGCTGATCAAGTAAGCAGCGTTCTGCGAAATACTTCTTCAACTGGCCTTCGACAATTTTCTCAGCCATGTCAGCTGGCTTGCTCTTAAGCGCATCACTTGCGAGCAATTCCTGCTTCTTTGCTTCAAGAGCCTCTGTAGGGATTTCATCAGCGCTAACGTACTCAGGAGCAGATGCCGCGATGTGCATAGCGACATCCTTTACTAAGTTAGTGAAGATTTCGTTGCGAGCAACAAAGTCAGTTTCACAGTTGATCTCAACCAACACGCCGATGCGACCATCGTGGTTATAAGTACCAACAACACCCTGACGAGCTTCACGCTCACCGCGCTTTTCGGCCTTAGTCATGCCTTTTTTGCGCATTTCTTCTAGAGCCTTATCGAAATCACCTTCCGCTTCATCCAAAGCTTTTTTGGCGTCGGTCAAGCCAACACCAGTTAGGTCTTTAAGGCGCTTTACGTCTTCAATAGAAATAGCCATTTTTATTCTCCTTTAGAATGAAAGTTCTTAAGCTTCGGTTTTGTCAGTTGGCTTAGTAGCCTTTGCCTTACCTTCGGCAACTGCACTTTGCATGTAGTCGGCAACCAATTGTAGCGCCTTAATAGCATCGTCGTTCATTGGGATTGGGTATGTGATATCGCTTGGATCAGCATTGCTGTCTACGATACCAACAATTGGCAGGCCAAGTTTCTTAGCTTCTTTGACAGCATTTACGTCGTGAACGACGTCAAATACTACAACTACACCAGGCTTAGCGTTCAATTCTTTAATACCACCATACAGCGTATTCATCTGGTCGATTTCTTCCTGGAAACGCTGTACTTCAAGCTTGTTGAACTTAGCAGCCAAGTCGCCTGCAGCCATCTTAGTTTCGAGATCTACTAGACGTTTAATCTGCGTACCAATGGTGTTCCAGTTAGTAAGCATACCGCCAAGCCATCGGTTTACGACGTAAGGCTGCTTAGTATTCTCTGCAAGATTACGAACGATGTCCTGAGCCTGGCGCTTGGTGCCGACAAATAAGATCTGGCGATCTTTGCTGGCGGTTTCACTCAAGAAACTCAGTGCAGTTTCCAGCTTATCAACCGTCTTAGTTAGGTCGATGATATGGCTACCGCCACGCTTACTGTGAATGTACTGTGCCATTTTAGGGTGCCAACGACTCGTTTGGTGACCAAAGTGCGCGCCTGCCTCTAATAGCTGTTTAATGTCTACTTTTGTAGCCATATTTATAATCCTTTCTCTTCGGTCGGGTTACCTGTGAGTTCCTACACGGAATATCACAAGAGGATGTCTGCCCCAACTTGCTTAATTAGTTGACTCCGTTATTTTAACAGATGTGACCCCTATTACGCAAGGACTGGTTGACCGAGCCGTAACAGAGGTGGTATAATGCCTGCAACTGTCTGGGATACACCGACTGCGATTCGCTCTTCGCTAACCGGCTACCACACATACGATTTACTATTTAAGAGCATGAGGAATAATCCTAATGAAAAAAGATTTACACCCTGCAAACTACCGTTTTGTAGTATTCCAGGATCTTAACAACAACGAAACGTACCTAACTCGTTCTACCGTAGCTACTGATGACACTATCAAGCTTGACGGTGTTGAATACCCTCTAGTTAAGGTGCACATCTCAAGCAGTTCTCACCCATTCTTTACCGGTGAAGAACGCGTGCTTGATATCGAAGGTCGTGTCGACAAGTTTAAAGCCCGCGCTGAAGCCGCACAGGCCGCTAAAGACGCTCGTATTGCTGCTGCTAAAAAGCAAGCCAGTCGTGCGGCAGCCAAAGTCGCCAAAGCTGCTGACACTCAAGCTGAATAGCTACCCCGTTATAAAAACCACCTGCGCCTCTTGGTCTCAGGTGGTTTTTGTTTAGGAGGCCCATTTGAGTGATAAAAGCCGTATACTAAAAGTTAGAAAGTAGTCTTATGGAAGAAAAAGAACGCAGTATCCGCACAGAGTTCGCAGACATAACAACGCGTCTCGCTGATCCAAATATATACAGCAGCCCCTCCTACCCCAAGCTCGCCAAACGGCGAACCTGGCTTGAACGAGTGGTTGGGCTTTTTGACGCCAAAAAGCAACTCTTAGATGAACGCGAGCAGGCGACTCAACTCGCGAGTGGTAGTGATGAGCTGGCGGAGCTAGCTCAACTGGAGCTGGCGGAGCTAGAGCTCAAAATTATAACCAACCAAGATGAGCTAGCGGAGGCACTAACCCCTAAAGACCCGAACGATGAGAAGGATGTCATTGTGGAAATCCGAGCCGCTGCAGGTGGTGACGAAGCCAGCCTTTTCGCTGCTGATTTATATCGCATGTACATTCGCTGGTGTGAACGCCATAGCTATAAAACTGAGCTAATCAGCGAAAGCCCATCTGAAGTTGGAGGTTTTAAGGAAATTATTTTCGCTGTTCGCGGTGATGATATCTACAAGCAATTGAAGTTTGAAGCCGGCGTGCACCGCGTACAACGCGTACCCAGCACGGAAAGTCAGGGTCGTATCCACACTTCAACCGTGACAGTCTCGGTATTACCCGAAGCCGAAGAAACAGATATTGAAATCAATCCGAATGATCTGCGTATAGATGTCTATCGTTCTGGTGGCCATGGTGGGCAGTCAGTTAACACGACCGACTCTGCTGTACGTATTACGCACATTCCATCAGGACTCGTCGTAGCCAACCAAGACGAAAAATCTCAGATTAAAAACAAAGCCAAAGCTATGGGCGTTTTGCGTTCACGCCTATTGGCGATAAAAATCGAAGAAGAGCAAAAGCAGCTCAGTGAAGCGCGTAAAAATCTGATTGGGTCAGGTGACCGCTCTGAGAAAATCCGTACCTACAACTTCCCACAAGACCGTATAACTGATCACCGTATTGGTTACTCACGCTCTAATATTCCAGGTGCCCTTAACGGTGAAATCGATGATCTCGTTGAAAGACTTGCCGAATATGAGCGCGAGCTTATAAACCAAGGTCAGTAATTGTTGTTCCAAAATCTCCTTCAGAAATGACTGTACAAAACTGGCTTATCACCGCAACGAATCAACTAAATAACTCAGGTATCGCGACAGCACGACTTGATTGTTTAGTGCTCTTAGAGGATATAACTGGACATGACAGATCGTGGCTACTTGCGTATCCAAATCATATTTTACAGATTGAGCAGCTTGAAAAATTGAATACAAAAATTGCTCAAAGAGCTGATCATACTCCCCTTGCCTACCTTCGCGGTAAGACAGAATTCTATGGCCGAACATTCCTGGTTAATGAGCATGCTCTTGTACCACGCCCCGAAACAGAAGCAATAATCGACTTACTAAAATCACTTACATTACCGAGTAATCCAGCCATTTTAGATGTCGGCACAGGTACGGGTTGTATTGCCATAACTGCAGCCCTAGAGTTGCCAGACGCACATGTTACGGCCGTTGATGTAGACCCTACATGTATCCAGTTAGCCAAGACAAATGCAAACAATCTTGACGCAGCAATTCATTTTAAGCACAGCGATCTCCTTTCAGATGTACCTGAGATATTTGATGTTGTGCTTACGAACCTACCCTATGTGCCTACTGCCTTTCCAATAAATGAAGCCGCAAAACATGAACCATCACTTGCTCTTTTTAGTGGCGAAGACGGTCTTGATTTGTACCGCGAATTCTTTAAACAGCTAATCACAAAACAGCCCCTCTTCCTTGCCACAGAGAGTCTTCCTGACCAGCATACAATGATAGTTAAACTAGCAGCAACTGCTGGTTTTTGCCTACGAAAAACTGACGGTTTTATCCAACTATTCGATCGGGTTTAGGTACACGATGCACCTTGGTAGGTTGGGTTGGCACTGTCAACGTTTTGGCCTGTCTCCAGTACTGTATTGCCACTACGGCGCCAGGTATCGGTCGGATTACCTCGCGGATACCACACACCGTACAGACCGACACATCCGAACAAGTGGTTACTAAATTTATTGCCCGTATATACGATATTCGTAACCGAAGCGCCACCCGTAGGACTGGCTTCCGAAGGATCATAGTCTTCGGCATACATTGAAAAGCCACCACCAGCAATTAAGTTATTCTGCACTGTGATGTCATGGCTTGATTTTAGGCTGTCCCATATTGCTACTGCACTATCGGTATCATTACTACCGCTATCTGAAGTCATGAGATACGTGTTGTGGTTAATTAAGCCGTTGCCCGCACCCTCTGTTTGATAGCCGTCAATGTGACCATTTGACGTTTTGATGGTAAAGTCATGGAAGTAACTATCTGCAATTGTGAAATGGTCTCCTGTCGTTGATGAATAACTTATATCCGCCCAGCTAAAAATACCATCATCTGCTCCGTAACAGTTCACTGCCGTAACAGACAAGCTCGTCCCCTGATGCCAAATACAGGCATGGACACCGTTCATGGCATTGATTTCGACATGGTTCACTGTAGCGCTAGCACCATCATCGACAAATATTGCGGCAGTACCATTAGCCGAGATACCTGTTTTGCCACTGTTACATGCAATCTTCACATTCGTGACCGTTACATTAGCGGCAGTGATATTAAGGCACCCCGTAATATTCTGACAACTTATAGTAGTGCCTGCAGTTGAGACAGTGATTGTCCGTGACACGCTACCACTATTTACTGTCAGTACACCGCCCGGACACTGGCTAGCGACAGCACCGGTATTTGCCGGGCCGGGCCAGCCGCAATTTTCCAGATTATTCCACAGGTACGTACCGCCACTCGCACACAGAGTCGGAATAGTGCCACCACCTGTGCCGAATTTAACCGCCTGGCCACCAGATGCTGTAGTGTCAGTAAGTACACTGGCAGTAGATGTTATAGTTCCATTTTCGCCCTCTAATGATGCGGTTGGAGTTGCGGCATGTGAAGCTAACAAAAAAGCGCTACCAGTCCCTGCAAAGAATACGACCACGATAATGGTGCGTACAATGTTACCTCGCTCTTTCAGCCCTTTCAGAATACTCTGCATACCTGCCTTACCCACTTATGCTAAAAGCATACACTAAAAACTAAAACACAACCACAGAGATTAAGCTGATCTAATGAAAACCACCGATCTTCATTCACAGAAAACCGGTGGTTGCATAACGTTCAAATACGACTAATTGCTCGTAGGCGCAGTCCCAAGAGTTACATCCTTGTTGATAGTCTTGCCCGAACGAACGATCGTCAAAGACACACTGTCACCAACCTTGTGTTTATCGAGCAATGAAGTCAGACTCGTGTTTTGGTTGATTGCTGTGCCATCAACTTTGGTAATAATATCTCCTGGCTGGACACCACCTTTATCCGCAGGGCCACCGCTGATCACAGTGTCTTCGCCGCTCGCCTGATCGGCTGTGGGTACATAGGCCCCCTGACTGACACTCAAATTGTACTGGCTTTGAACATCGCTCGTAATAGGAATGTAGACCACGCCCAAGTACGGCTGCTGTAGTTTACCAGTCGACTTAACACCCGCAATCAAGCCACTTAAGTCATCAATTGGGATTGCAAAACCGATACTCTGAGAATCGCTTGCGAGCGCCGTATTCATGCCAATCACCTGACCATCGAGATTCACAAGAGGACCACCTGAGTTACCTTCATTGATAGCCGCATCGGTCTGGAATAGATCATCGAGGTTTTCTGAGCTCGACCCATCACTAGCGCTAGCTTGCAGGCTACGACCGTAGCCACTGATAATGCCGCTTGTAACTGTATTCTGGAATTGTCCCAAAGCGTTACCTATAGCAACAACTGGATCACCTACTTTCACGCTCGCAGAGCTACCAATAGTCGCAGGAGTGAGAGTTTTACCTTTAGTATCTGAGATCTGTAAAAATGCGACATCCAAACTGTTGCCGCTACTCGTGCGACCGACGACCTTGACGTTATCGTAGACTGTACCGTCGCTTAAGGTCACACTTACACTCGTAGTACCTTCAGGTACTACGTGACGGTTCGTCATAATAAGCCCATTGCTCGTCAGAATAATACCCGTACCTGCACTCTGTTCGGTTTGTGTATCACCACCACCAAAAATACTAGAGTATGAGTTGGTTGATTGGGCCTGCGCGGTAACATTAACTGAAACAACACTTGGCCCTACGTTTTTAGCAATCGAGCTGATAACGTCGCCTTGGCTTTTCAATACCACTTTTTGCTGCTGTACACCGCTTGTCGCACTGTCGCCGTGACTCGCGGCACCCAGCCAACCACCACCGAAGCCTAAAGCTAAAATAACAATGGCTCCGAGCGCAAATGTCAAAGGGCGTTTACGTCGGTGAAACCCAGTCTGTATTCGACCGACAGGAGGAAATTCCGGAGCCATAGGTGTTTCGGTAGTCGGTACCGTAGCGGTAAGGAGCTCTGGCTTAGCACGCTTGAGCTCCGTCCCTTCCGTGTTATTGAGGTTATCGTTCGTGCTGTTTTCAGTATTTTGTTCCATAGTCACCCTCCACTCTTCAGATCTTATACTATCTTATCGCCCCAGTCGGAAAACGTCAGTACTACCAACACAATCGCCACCATTATAAACAGGACCTGGCGTCGTACATTAAGGCTCAACCGATCAAAATGATCCAAGTAATACAGCGTACCGAGACCAACGCCAAGCGCTGAAAGTAATAGAGTCGGTTGTGCTATTGGTCCGTAAAAAAGTAACCAGTGCCCCAATACCCACACTAGTGCTGCCCCGAAGTAAGCCCAAAAGAGTGAGAGTAACCGAGTATACGGTTCATCAAAACTATCGAAAAAGTGATGTGCCGCAAAAAAGCATAGCGCGCCGACCGAGGCGACTAACACGCCAAGTGGTGCGTGATCCCATGTCAGAAAGAGTGCCATCAGACCCGCAACAAAACTAATCAATGCCTGTAGCGATACCCAGAGTGTGTCAGCTCGAGGTTTGATGACGATAAGCCAACTTGCCCATAACACCGACCACAGTAACTGCGTAACCTCATTCCCTGTAGAAACCATAAACGCAAGTACGGCAACACCAATCACCATGTCGACCGCGTTGGCACGGATATTGGCAAGCCAGAATCGAGGACGTACAGCAAACATACGCCATTTACTTAACAATATAAGACTTAAGGCTAGCTGGGAAAAATTAGTACGAACCAATAAAAACACTAGCAACGGTAAAAAAGCGTTATATACAAAATAAAACGCATGAGAAAAGCCGCGGCTCGGAGTAAGCTTGGTGATTAGTGGCCTCATTTGCTACCTATTATAACAAATTTTGCGCCTACTACAGCAGATGCCTCTACTCCAGCAGGTAAACTGGTGGTTGCCTGAAGACTGTAACGATCTTCTAGATAATGCTTCGTAAACGGTGCCTTACCATGTGATAAGTCGACCAGCACCGGAGTTGAAGCCGGAGCGGTGGCCGTACTTGCGGCTGCATTATAGCCATAGGTCTTAAGTAATGTTGCAGTTTGCGTGGCAGTAACCGTCGTATTACTTACGACCGCAATTGGGGCCTTCTCTTTAAGTACGTATCCATCAGGAATTTGGCTACGAACATATGTTTGAATATCAGTATAGTTATTTAAACCTGCTATTGGCCTTACTACCGATGTCGACCCTACATGGTCAGTGGTAACTAGTTGATGAGGTGGATTAGTCAAACCAATTGAAGCAATTTTACTATCATCAATTTTCTTCATAATACTCATCAATCGACTTGCACCTTGAGTACTCAAATCAGAATATACATTGTCCCCAAATGCATCCATCAGTCCTGCGATCTTCGTAGGGTTACTGAGCGTTCCTAGATTGAGTACCTTGTCTTTCAACGCAACTAAGATTTGTCGCTGTCGTTCTGCGCGAGCAAAGTCGCTGGTCGTCTCCCTTGAACGAGCATACAAGAGTGCCTTAACTCCATCCATCTGTTGTACGCCGGCGGGCGCTAAAATTGGACTATTGTGATTCTCCCACGCCATCGTTGGGTCATACAGTTGAGTCGGAACGTTCACGGTTACACCACCCACAGTATCGACTGCCTGACGGAACGCCTGGAAGTTCACTAGCATATGGTAGTCAATATGAACGCCGAGTACGTCACTCATCGTCTGGTCAACAGCCGCAAAGCCGGCTTGAACTGCTGCCGTGTTTTTATTGGTTGGGTCAAGCTTACCAGTGTAGTGATACTTACCGCTCTCATAGGCGGCATTTATTTTCTGCTGAGAGCCGAAATAATTAACGGGCATCTTCACCCACAGGTCACGCGGCACGCTGATCATTGCCGCTGTGTTGTTGACCGGATCAATACTAAGAACCACTATGGTATCAGTTAGGTCAGGCCCGTCGTGACCAGGGCCACCTACACCTAATAATAGTATGTTAACGCGCCCATCACCCTCACCCTTTAGCAGATCTGGCGTGACTGGCTTACTAGATAAGGCTGCAACTGTACCCGTACCGCGGAAGACCTTGTGTATTTTTACATATGCCTTCCAGGCCAAGAATCCACCGCTACCCAGCATGATAATTGCTATAACTGCGGCCGCACGAAACATAACCATTTTACGACTAGATCGTTTTTTAACGATTCGTTTCGGACGTACCGGCGCCTGATAACGCGGCACGGGAAACGACTTGGTGCCAGCTGGACTAGATGCAGCGGCGCTATGGGTACCCTGTTTTTTCATAAGCGACTTGTATCAGTATAACCGGCTTGAGCCTAGCTTGCAAAAGCTGTAGCGTATTTGGCAAATCTGACGTATAGTAATGCCAGTGAACGATCAACCCTCTACTGAAAATCAACCATTGCAACGGATGCGCAGCACTATTACTGCAATCGGCATATTGTTACTTGCGCCTGCGATTGCCATTCTACTAACTGTATTTGTTTTTCAGTCATACCAAGTTGATGGCCCGAGTATGCAAAATACCCTACACAATAACGACCGGCTTATCGTATGGAAATTACCTCGGACCTGGGCACGTATCACCGGCCATCAGTACGTTCCAAAACGTGGGGATATCGTTATTTTGACGGAAAGTGGTCTCAGTAATTACGGTGACCCTTCAGACACGAAGCAGCTCGTCAAACGTGTTATTGGATTACCAGGCGATCACATAATCGTCAAGAATAATGTTATCACCGTATACAACACAGCTCATCCACACGGGTTCCAACCAGACGCAACTCTACCATATGGCAAAAATGGGGCTATCCCGCCAACAACTAACGATCTGAACGTAACACTCAGCAAAACTCAGTTATTTATCTGTGGCGATAATCGTGGCGATAGCCTCGACAGTCGTATTTTTGGACCAATTGAAACCAAGCAAGTTATCGGCAAACTTGTTGCGCGCATTTTCCCAGTCTCCCAAGCCAAACGATTCTAAATTTAAGAAGCCTTCGCCCTATTTAAAAAAACTTCGAGCAACACCCGAAGTTTTTTTAATAGATAGCGCATGGTCTATTTCTCTAGTTCACCAAGCAGCCTAGTCAGCTGATCATCAGAAGTAAACGCAATTTCGACTCGGCCGCCCTTGGCAGTGCGATGAATACGTACTTTTGTACCAAATCTATGGCTTAATCGTTCTGTCTCCGGAGTATCACCCGTTACTCGCTCTTTGACCTGGGTTTCTTTAGCACCTGCTTTCAACGAACTAACATATCGTTCAGTCTGACGTACTGACCAGCCATTTTGCACAATCAAACGAACAAGATCTGCTTGTGCCTCGGGCATATCTTTAAGCGCCAGCACTTGCCGAGCATGCCCTTCACTAATCGCACCTTCTTTGAGCGCTTCACGAGCTTCCATTGGGAGTTGAAGTAAGCGTACGATATTGTGGACTGTAGTTTCAGCCTTCCCAAGTCGCTTAGCAATCTCGCCATACGTCAGACTAAATTGCTGATGAAGTCGTTCAATTGAAACGGCCTGTTCAAGCGGGCTTAGATCTACACGCTGAACATTCTCTAAAATCGCGAGCTCAAGCTTCTCCTGCTCCTGTGTAGTCCGTACAATTGTAGGCACCGTTTTTAGACCTGCCTTTTTTGCGGCCCTAAAACGTCGTTCACCGGCAATAATATGATAACCCCCTTGAACGGGTGTCACTACTAACGGTTGGATAATTCCATACTGCTTTATGGAAGCAGCTAACTCAGATAACGCCGTTTCGTCAAAAATAGTCCTCGGTTGTTCTGGGTTTGGGCTTAAATCTGCAATCGCTAGTTTTTGGATGCGTTCGCTATCGTCGACAAGTAGCCCCGCATCAAAATTCTGTGGAATAAGTGAGCCAAAGCCTCGCCCAAGTCCTGTTTGTTTTGCCGCCATTCGTGTTGTTCCCTTTTATACTATAAGCGTACCATTTTTAGTACTCAGCGTAAATGAAAGGCCTGAACTCAGTCTAGGTCAATCGCTGTGCGACTTCTTTTGCCAATTGCTTATACGCCCGAGCGCCCTTTGACCACTTATCGTGTTCAAAGATAGTTCGCCCATAGCTTGGGGCTTCAGCTAGGCGCACATTTCTTGGTATGACGGTCTTGAAAAGCTTATCGCCGAAATGCTGTGCAACTTCGGCCTGGACCTGTTCGCTTAATACCATCCGTTTATTAAACATAGTCAGCACTACACCTAAAATCTCAAGGCGGGGATTCAGGCCTTGTTTTACTAACTGTACAGTTTGAAGTAATTGACCTAAGCCTTCTAGTGCAAAATACTCTGACTGCACAGGGATCAACACATCTGTTGCAGCGCTCAACGCATTGATAGTTAACAACCCCAAAGCTGGTGGACAATCAATAATAATAACTTCAGCATCAATGGTTTGGAGCATATTTTTCAAACGAAACTCTCGCTGCGGGACACTTACCAGATCTACTTCGGCCTGAGCTAGTCGGCTATTCGTAGGAAGTATAAACAGGTTTTGAATATTTGTCGGCAAGACTATATTACTTGGCTCAACATTGGAAACTAGTACGTCGTACAATGTTTGATTCAGAGCTTCTTTGTCAATTCCTAAAGAACTTGAGGCATTCCCCTGAGGGTCCAGATCGACAAGCATAACCCGGCGATTAGCCGTAGCAAGTTGCGCAGCTAAATTAACCGCAGTGGTGGTTTTACCTACACCGCCCTTCTGGTTCGTAATCGCAATGATATGTTTCATAATCCCTTGTAGTTCCCTGTCTTCATTAAGACTACCAGAAATAGTTCCAAGCGTAAACACAATCTAGCTATAGCCTTATCGTACTAGTCCTAAAGAGCTTTCTATGAAGCGCAGGTATCGAGGTTACCAAGCGTGCCGGCTTGCATGGTTAGTCCATTACGCATACGAGTGACGTTCTGTGGGTGATATGAATTGTAATTAACTGTAAAGTCAGTGAGGTTTGCGCTCGTCCCATTACCGTCAGGGAATACGCCGTCCTTGCCCGCTCCAGTAGAATCATCCAGAGTAATCAACGCCCAGACATATCGAGTTCCCGAAAGATTGCCCGTGCATTGACCAGTCGGAGCGATGTTATTGGCAGTTCCGCTCGTACTAAACACTGCATTACTGCCTGCTCCATGATATGCAATAGAAGAGGTCCCACCTGGCAAAGTGCCATTGTACGTAATACTCAGTACATTGACTACAGAACCAAGATCGATCAGTTTTGAATAGTGAGCCACTCGTGGGGTACTGCTCAAGGGGCTGTACTCGACATCATTCTGATATGTGGAGACTGCATGCCTACCAGATACCTCATACAAATAGCCGTTGTAATACACAGCTTGAGCGCCAAAGCGACTAGTAGCGAAGCTGCCAGTACTCATCCAGTTACCTAATGCACCGTTGCTACTTACAGACGCAACAAGCACATCACTTTTAGCGTTTGTACCTGTATCTGCACCGCCCGTAATGTACAAGTGCCCATTTGCACCCATAGCCGATAGGTATCGACGGGCCGGAATTGGTGATGTAAACATCCAGCTACCAATAGAGCCATCGCTATTTATAGGGGCGTATTGAACATCACTGAGTAGCACATTAGATGCCGTTGAACCACCAATAACATACAGCACGCCGTCATATGCAACTGTCGCATGAGCAAAGCGAGCGGTAGTAAAACTAGTGCCGGTCTGCCACGTTCCAATACCAGCTGTTGTTAGTGGAGCATAGCTAACTACTGCAGTCGCACCGCCCAGGTTACCGCCCGTAATATAAACATAGCCATTGTATATCGCTGTGCCAAATGCATACAGGGCCGTTGGTATCTGTGTGGTCGTTGCCCAGGTACCGAGTGTACCGTTACTGTTTATAACTGCATACTCCGTTTCCCTACTGGTCGTCACTGTACCAGGGCTACCCACATCGCCGCCCATAATATACATATAGCCGTTGTACGCGACAGCACCCGAGAATCGCCTACCGGCCAGCATGGTACTTGCTGATGCCCAAGTACCGATCGACCCATCTGCGGCAAGTGACGCATATTCAACAGTAGCGGTATAGGTCGTACCGTTACTTCCACCCATTACATAGAGATAGCCATTGTACGCGACACTAGCCACACCTTCTCTTGAGGTTGTCATAGTATGGACAGAAGTCGTCCAAGTGCCCGTTATGCCGCTACCACCGTTGTTTACGGCAGCATACTCAACATTCTTGACAGCCACCGTAGACCAACCACCGACAAAATACAGATAGCCGTTGTAGCCAACCGTACCGCCATCGGTAGTGGCCGTTACAAGCTGTGTAGTTGTTTTCCAAGCTCCTGCCGCAATGGAACCGTTTGCGCTGGGGCATGCCGAATATACTGTCTTCTGGCTCGTACTTGTACCATCTTCACCGCCAATCGCATACAAACAGCCGTTTATGGTAGCTCCTCCTGGGTCGCCGAGTGCTGCGGGTAAGGCGGTAGTTGCCGTCCAAGTACCAAGCGTACCATCACTGTTTATGACCGTATACTCAACGGCAGATTGTACTGTGCCGCTACTATTAACGACACCGCCCATTGCATATATATAGCTACCCACCAGTGCATAGCCACGCCCAGAATAATTGGATCCAGCCAAAAGTGAACTTGTTGCCACCCAAGTACCAAGGCTACCATCGCTATTTATGGGGGCGTAGTAAGCCCCTATGTTATGATTAGCGCCACTACCAGAACTGAAATCTCCACCGACTGAATATATATTATTACCATATATAAATACGCCATTATGTATAGGTGTGTAAGCGGCATTTATATGTGCCGGGTCGGTCGTAGAAGTTGTCCAAGTGCCCCCAATTGTACCGCTTGTACTAATAGTGTTATATAAAACGGCCCCATCCGCAGTACCCGACCCCGTATAACCCCCCACTACGTACAGAAAGCCGTTGGCAGCAGCACAACCCGACGAACCACGCGACACCGGAAGAGCTGTAAGCGTGCTCCAGTTACCAATAGCCCCACTACTCGCTATTGGGGTAGACTGTACGGTCGTAATATTGTTGTTATTACTGTCAGTGGAACTACCGCCAATCGAGAATAGATAACCATTGTAGGCAACAACACAGTTCAGCCCGCCTCCCGTGCCCAGCAGATGCAGAGTCGTTGTGTCCTTAGTCCAGGCCTGTAGCAAACCTGTCGGATCTACTTTGGCATACAAAACAGT
>CAZBLZ010000004.1:0-1504 GCA_964493045.1 uncultured Candidatus Saccharibacteria bacterium | reverse complement strand
TCCATGTACCTAATGCGCCAGTACTGCTATTTATCGAAGCGTACTGGACGTCATTTAATGGTGCATTACTATCTAGCGTGCCGCCAACTATATACAGATATCCATTGTATGCAAAACTACCCGGGGCATATCTAGCGGTAGTGAAGCTTGTGGTGGAAGTCCATGTACCTAATGCGCCAGTACTGCTATTTATCGAAGCGTACTGGACGTCATTAAGTGCGCCACTGGCTCCCTCGCCTGCCATGACATAGAGGTAACCATTATATGCTACTGATGTCGGCGTACCGCGTGCAGTAGTAAAGGCATTGGCCGAACTCCAAGTGCTAGCGACTGTTCCGCCGGTTAGACCTGCGCGTGATATTTGTCCTGAAGTACTAAAGTCGATATTATTGTCTTCGCTATTCCCTGCTGTCTGAAAATCTGAAGTACTGCTAACGACTACGCTTGGGTCAATGGTCACCGGACCATTCGCCCGTGAAAGCCCACTAGCGACCACCGAAAGCTGGTTGCCATCGAGCACAAAGCGAGCACTACCAGCCTCAGCGCCAGACGTATCCTTAACGACAGGACTTGGAATGCCAAAAACCAAGTTAGTCTTAGCTCCGTTGACACGAGCTTTCTCGACCGTTGCTTGGTCTGCACTCGACCCATAGCTGATATTACCGAAGAGAGTTGGATCTGCACTGTAAACACCGATCGCACCATTACTGTCAGGAATCACCCTAGCCTCAAGTGTATCCGGCAAATTGAGCGTGTAATTAAAGGTCATCGTATCCGAAGAGATGTTAGGAACCACAATGTCTTCTTTGAGTCCATTATTCTTCAACGTATAGACCGCTTGATTGTCATCCCCAAGTGGGAAAACCACATGTCCTTGTACGCTCTTACCTGCTAAAGCCTTAAATTGCGGAACAAGACTGAAGCTGAGCTGAGAGTTAACATCATGATATGTTACACCCTTGCTAAACTCTGTTGGTACATCAAGCGCATAAAGGCTTTTATCTTTTCCTTGGCCCGTAGCAGTACCAACTCGAGATTGCATAGTCGCCAAAGCACCTGCAGCGTCACTTGATTTAATGCCATTTTTATTAAACTGGTAAGTTGAAGTTTGTGCATCATAGCTCAACTGATTTTCAAGCGTCGAGTCAGTGGACCCTACTAGCTGCAGTGCTTCCGCACTTAAGCGGTAGCTCCGGGTATCGCTAATTTGCTGCAGTACAGGAATTACCACGGTCACAAGTAGTAGTACGGCTGCCGCACCATTTGCTAGTCGCCACCACACGCCATAGCGGTGATCATATCTGCGCCACAGGCGTAGGCTTTTAAGCCACTGCAAGCGGAATAGGACACGCAATGATTTGCTACGCCGATGCGCTTTGTTTCCCCGCTGACTTATGTGTATTTTTAGCATATGCTGTTCGACTAGTTTTACTCTTATAGTTTACCGTAAGCGGTTCGATTCGTACACTGTTAATCACTTGTATTCACGTTAGAACTTGCTGTT
>CAZBLZ010000003.1:50592-58463 GCA_964493045.1 uncultured Candidatus Saccharibacteria bacterium | reverse complement strand
CGACAAGCTTCCTCTGTTTCATAAACCAGAGCCTGTTCGAGAGTAGCCATATTTGGCCTATTATACTGACCGGTAGCTAGTGTACAAGCCATACGATGTAACTTTCCAAGAAGCCCTCACTCAATATATGGCAAGGGCGACAGTTCCGGAATCGAACCTTTGCATCGAATGATTGGAGCTCTGAAGGAGAGGAAATCGATAAGGCCGTAATCTGCCGTGACGCTACATAGCGCAACTACTCAAAATGCGTGTCTAAAACTTTGTCGTAGTACGCTTCCTTAGCTGGCTCATCAATGACTAATTTATTGCTATAAACCGGCACACTGCTTTTTTGAGGTGCATTCCACTCAGCAACGCCACCATGGTGTGAGCATGCGCCTCTACCGGTAGCACAACTTGGAGAGTATGTGCCGTCAGCGCATAGCGTACAGTGGCCAGTCACTTCTTCTTTGTAGGTGGTCACTGTTTCTTGGTGCGTCTTAGCTGCCACGGCAGAGTGGTATACATATATCTTGTAAACTTCGCTATCCGCTTTGCAATTAGCCTTAACCGTTGTGCCGTCACAAACCGGCATAGCCTCGATCGCAGCTGCTTTGGCTTTCGCTGCTTTTGCTATGGCAACAGTTTTAGCCTTCTCGGCTTTCTTTTGGGCAGCAAGCTTAGCTTTCGCCACCTTCTCCTCGGCAGCCTTTTTGTGTTCTGCGGCTATCTTTTTACGCTCAGTAAATTCTGATGCGGTTGTCCGATGGACTTTAAATTGCCGCTTGTCATCGCCTTTCTCTGATTTAGCGACAATGGTAACGTCAGTGTCACCTTCCTTTAGCATTAGCCGATAACTAAAATTCCCTGAGGCATCGACAGGCACTTGCGTGCCATTGACCAACAGCTTGGGGCTATGGAGCATCGAAATATCGCCAGCAACAACAACGAAGTTATCGTCAGTTCTATATCCAGTGGTAATTGAATTATCGGATAACGATACAGTAGGCGGAGCATTGTAGGTGGCCACACCAATCAATAGCGTAAAGCCTACAAGTACTGCGGTAATCATCGCCCTCGCCTTGAGACTCCACTTACGATGGCGCCACATGAGATAAACAGCTAGCGGCCAAAATAATATGAAGGACGTCAAAATAAAGAGCTTGCGGGTGTTATATGTTCGGTAGAAGCGTTTGATCGATCGTATCATGATGGCAACATAAAGAGTAATTGTTATGTATTATACAACGAATGTTCAGAATTCTAGGCATGCCGACCAGCTTCATGTCCGAGAATGGAAAACAGCCAGCGCTTAGTTGGCTATTTTCCATTGACGAGGCTCACAGTATGCCAATGGAACTTTGAAGGAGTGGCAGTGAAGTCGGAGATAGAATTCGGTACAATTAAATATGAGATTCGAGAAATTAGAGGACTCCTGGATACCGCCAGAACACCCGAGGAAGGCTGAGTGTTAGTCCGAGAATATACCGGAAAGATTTAGCTCTCCCGACTTCCATGTTGCGTAACGTTTCTTTGGATACTCGAAGAAGGTTACGGTCAAATGTTGATTGGCCTTGAACCGAGAATCCTGTTCTACTCTTTTATTTGCGATTGTTGCCACAACAGCTTGCAGATCGATTTCGGCTCGTGGATCACCCGCATAAAGAGTAACCTCACTAGTTAATCGATGCGCTTTATGCACCCACACCAAAGGGTGTACATTATGTGCATCTTTAACTGCTTTAGATATTATTTTAATCTCATCGTTAGCATCAACTAAGAGAGTCGCATTAGATAGGGACTCTATAAGTGCTTCCACATTCGTGAAAACTACTTCCCAGTTCACGTCACCAAATCTATCAAGAACTGTTATTGTTTCCCCATGTGCAATTTTATTTCTTGCCTCGATCGCTTTGTTAACCATGTCAAATTCTACATCCTTCAACCAGCTTTCATGAATGAGCAAGCGTAAGATGATATCTAGCCTATCTTTAAATCGCGTATTGTCCGATCTAAGAAAATCTTTGATCCTTTTGTCATTAGAGAATCCGGCGAGCTTTCTCTCAAGTTTTTTGCTCAAGTATTCCTGCACAACCTGTTCAAGCGCGGTTGTGTAGTTAAAAACAGCAAGCCTTAAATTATTACTCTTCCTCGCTTCAACTGCCTGTGCCAATAGTTCATCCGCAACAGTCACGGGCTTATTTTCTTCTACATTCGGCCGGGTCTTCTAGTTCGGGGAGACCAACATGTATAGTGCGCGAGGCGTAAAGACCACTGTAGGATTTTATTAGGCCTTCTAATCCACCCTCGACCGAATAGTTATATTCTTTAAATCTACCCCTTCCCCCGTTCCGATATTGAGTGCTCCAACTTTTTAAGTCGGCCTTGGTATCATTAGTGGAATTAGAAAGAGGAGCTAATTGCCAAGCCCTTAAACGGCCACGAAGAACTGCGATTGTGCGATTGTGTATTTTCTGAATATCCTCGTACAGCTTCAGGGTTAAATCTTCGAAGCTGGTATCGACTTGGTACCTGCCTGGCTCTATACTGTGGATGGTGTAGTCAACACTCTTGCCGGCACGATAGCTCTTGTACATGGGCAATTTTGGATCGTCGATGGTTTCATGCTCGCCGTTCAATACAGCTGATGCCCATAATCGACCACTCAACTTAATAGTTAGAGACGGCGCAGTAAAGCGACTTTGCGCTGACCATATCCATACGTCTATTGGTATCTTCGCCCTTATTATCATCTTGATTTAAATATAGCAAAGTTTAGTTGTATTGTCTTTTTACAGAAAAAACAGTTTAAATGTAACTGCTTAAGACCCTTTGTAGGCTAGCGCCTTCCTCGGTTAGACCAGAGCGTACTATCTTAGGCTCACGAGCAGGCGCTGGTGTTATCCCGTCTTTAATAGGGATGGCTGCATATTCGCCAGCCTCGACGGCTTGTTTAACGACTGCCTCAATATCTTCATGCCGGATAGGCTTGATAACTCCGACGCTCTCGAGATTAGACTCATTGTATCCAACTCCTGCCACTAAATACTGGAGGTCACTCAGATACGCCCGCTGTATAATCTCGCACATGTGGAGCATTAGTTCATACGTCAAATCTTCCTCGTTACCATACGCGCGGATGACTTTGCCGATCATGACAGCTTTTTCTTTATTAGTGATCTTATCGATCATGTCGAGAATCGCTTCGCCAGCCTCCTGAGCTTTTGCGGGGTTCATATCTAGCTTATGTATGAACCTATCCTTCTCTTCCTGGCTCATCTTTGAGGCTTCACCTAAAAACGAGAGTAGCTTGCTGATGAATCGTCGATCACGATACGAAAACCCAGCTTTAATAAGTCCGACGATCTGCCTTGTTATCGGGAAGTGACTGAGCAAATCACTTTCCCTAATTGCTTCGACGGAATCAGTAATAACCGAATCACTCAAGCTGAACAGGGAATCAGTTTGATTGGTTGTACTGATTGAGTAAAATAAACTTGAGGTTACATTCTCCGGTTGTTCATTCATATTGTTAGTATAAACCCTCCGCTACAAACAATGTCTATATCCCCGTTAGTGGGGATAGGAATGGAACTTAACCAAACTTTTCTACAGAGGTATCCAAAACAAAAGAACGAGCTCACGCTCGTCCTTACTTCTTAAAAACTATTCATGGCAGGAGAGACAGGACTTGAACCTGCGACACCCGGTTTTGGAGACCGGTGCTCTACCAACTGAGCTACTCTCCTATATTCTGATCGCAGCGATGCGCTTGCAGAACAGTGGTGATTATACCGTAAAAGTGCCAAATAGAAAACCGGACTATACGCCCGGTTTTCTATTTCGTGCGCGCCCACCCTGCGGCGGGTGAGAGCAATCATATTTTGTTTTGAATGTTTATTTCAAGCGCCGCTTAGTGCGCACGAGATATTCTTAGCATAAGCTATTTTAGATATTTGTCAACTCTTGCGTACGTGACCAAGTTATATCTGTTGTTGTGTGGCGTTACTTGTCCCGCTAGAAGTAGCATTTGCATTCGTGCTAAGCTTGTTTAAGACGTCTGACTCTTCTTGTATAAACTCATCCCATGTCATGCCTGCCTTAGGTTTAGTAGGCAGGGAAGTCGTGTCGTAGTCAGTGTAAGCGCCCGTTATAGTATTACCGTCTTGCGTAGAGGTATACTTAACGACCTGCTCATTGTGCACATCGATATATAGCTTAGTTGTCCCGGACGTACCAAGCTGGTCCAGGGCCGCCTTAATGTCCGTTGGCGACACTCCCATGATTGCTGCCACTTTTTTATTGAGCTCTTTGAGCTTAACAATGTTTTCAGTCACCGGATACACATAGACCTTGTCACCGTTTACGGTGCTAGTGGTGACCTTCTTAGTGTCATACTTATACACTTTATTGGCAGTAACGTAATGAACGAGTTTCTGGCGGTCGCTAGCTGAAAAGTTCCCCATCATAAGGTCACCATAGGCGAGTACACGGGGGTCAACTAAGCCTTCACTCTCAGCATCAACATCTTTGAGTGTTGCACCATCTTTGCGCAGTTGGATCCATTTGTTAACTAGAGTCGGTACCTTGTTGTCTATAGCTGAACTGCCAAAACTTGTGTACTTTAGATACTCGTCCTTAAGTGTGCCATATCCACTCAATTTATTAACTAAGCCACTACTTTTGAGCGCTACACTAATGCTGACTTTGGGGTCTTTAATGTTTGATCCGTCATATGCAAATGATTGACTAATTGTTGTGCTACTAGCAGATTGCGTTACCGTTTTAGTGCTCATGAGTTTCGTGATCGCACCGGTAAACACCTCATCGGGTGTAGCCTGATGACTTTGCTGCCACAAAGCGCTACCAGTAGCGGCTAGTAATAGCACTATGGCGATGCTCAAAAGCAGAAACTTACTGCGCCGTTGTGGCGATACGGGAGATGGGTTAGCCGCAGCATTAAGCGAGGAAGCTGACATTCTCGGGCCCGTAGAAGCAGGCTGCGCCGAAGGCATAGGAGTCCCTAAAGAATCACTTTGTTCGGGCTCGACAGATTTTTCTTCAGGCGACATTATCAAAACTCCTCAGATTAAGCGTTACCAGTATAGTAGCATAGGCGGAAGTACTTACTTAAAGAGGACTGGAGTCCTAGCACGTCTTTGTCTTAGTTAATAAGCTTCAAAAACTCAGCTTCGTCGATAACTTTAGTGCCGTACGCTTCTGCTTTCTTAAGCTTGCTAGCACCAACTTTACCTCCAGCAACTAGATACGTCGTGTCCTTGGCAACACTTGATTGAAAGGTACCGCCTAATGCACGCACACGTTCTGCCGCTTCGTCACGACCCATGTCAGTCAGTGACCCAGTGATTACAAAATTCACACCCATGAGCTTACCTGTCTTGCGTTCAAAATGAGGCCGTACGCCAAGACGATCAAACTTTTCAAGTAGGGCGTCAGTGTCTTCGTCAGCAAACCAGGCAACAATACTTTCTGCTACTACTGTTCCGACGCCATCGACCGCTTCCAGCTGATCAATCGTGGCATGTTGTAAGTTCTCGAGTGAACTAAATTGATTCGTCAAATCGATTGCCGTTTGGATACCGACATGACGAATTCCTAAACCGTATACAAACCGTTCAAGCGGCGGTGTCTTAACGGCAGCAATTGCATCCACTAACTTACGTGCGGAGATCTCAGCAAAGCGGTCAAGTTCAAGTAGTTGTTCGTACGTAATGGTAAAGATGTCTGCTAAATCATGCACTAAACCAGCATCAACGAGAGCTACGACATTTTTCTCGCCCAATGTATCGATATCCAAGGCACCCTTGCTAGCAAAGTGTTCAAGCGCCTGCTTGAGTAGCAGGGTACCGCTAGCCCCCTTCACGCGGTAGACAACCTCACCCTCAGGTCGTTCGAATTGTAGTTCCGGATATTGCGTTGCAAGTGCCACTTCATAGTCAAACGCCTTAGACCCCTTGGGGCGAAGTTCACTAACTACGCTCTCAACCTGGGGAATGATGTCTCCAGCTTTGTAGATAATAACCGTATCACCAACGCGCACATCTTTGCGAGCGATTTCATCGGCGTTATGCAGACTAGCATGTTGCACTGTCGTTCCAGCGACTGACACCGGATCAAACACCGCTACAGGCGTAGCTGCGCCCGTGCGCCCGATACTAATGACGATGTCCTTAACAATAGTAGTAGCTTGTTCGGCCGCATATTTATATGCAATTGCTCCACGCGGGTTCTTACCAACTGACCCTAGTTTGTCGTACTGAGCACGGTTATTAACCTTTACGACTAGACCGTCTGTATTGTAGGCAAGGTCATGACGCTGGGTATCCCAGGTATCAACAAATTTCATAACGTCATCCAGATTGGTAAACACGCTAGCCTCAGGGCTACGGTATACACCGATCTCACTCATAGCTTCATACGCCTGCATATTAGTCTCGACTTCAGCAGGATCATCACGGAGCAAATCATAGCCAATAAAACGCAGTGGGCGTTCAGCTACAAGTTTTGGATCAAGCTGACGGATAGTACCTGCAGCTAAGTTTCGAGGGTTTTTAAATACCGGCAGTCCCGCTTTTTCGCGAGCAGCATTTAAGGCTGCAAACTCAGTCTTATACATAACGATCTCGCCACGAATTTCAGTCCGACCGGTAAGAAGCGCGGCAAACTTCTTTGAAGTACGCAGTCGCAGGGGAACGTTCTGTATAGTACGTACATTAGACGTAACATCCTCACCAACACGACCGTCACCACGCGTCACCGCCTGCTTCAGTACACCATCTTCATATACCAGCGCACAGGCCAGGCCATCCTTCTTGATGTCGCAGAAGAACTCATGTGTGCTACCCGGCAGTAACTTATCCATGCGCTCTACCCAAGCCTCAACCTCAGTACGATCAAAGACATCGTTCAAAGAAATCATCGGCCGGCTATGGGTAACTTTTACGAATTTATCGAGCGGAGTATTACCAACGCGTTGCGTCGGGCTATCCGCGCTAATAAGACTTGGATCAGCCGCTTCAAGCTCCTTTAACTCGCGCATCAGGCCATCATATACAGCATCACTTACGGATGGATCATCCAGTACGTGATACTCGTAGCTGTACTGATTTAAAAGTTGTTTAAGTTCGTTGGCTCGTTTCGCACTGCTCATAGTAGTTCACGGTATAGGTTATACAAATATCCATTTACGACAGGTAGCGTGCACATGCTCAAGATAAAGAACGACCACACGGCAATCGGTGTCAGGAACAAGATAAGTGGTAATTCAACTACTACCGCAACGAGCAACAACATTATTGGTAAAAAGATGAGCTTACGCCAAACCTGCAAGCGACGATGGGCCACCAGATCACGCGCACTGCGATAAGCTCGCATAGGAGTCATGTCAGGCAGGGTAACAATATAGAGCGCGAACAGGGAAGCCGTAACCATGCGAAGTGACCATGCAGCTAAGCCTATAAACAGGATGAGCCAGAGTAATCGCTCCCATAGGTGTGCGGCAATACCGCTAGTCGCAACGGTAGAATAAATACCACCGCCAATAGCTAGTGGTACTAACTGTATACCAATGAGTCCGATCACTAGTGAGAAGGGAATGAGTGGATACATGCCTTGATAGAAGCTATCCCGTATCCTGATCTTTTTACCTGCTAAGACCTGTCGCATTGCCCATACGAAAGCTAAGCTACACAGCAAAATCAAGATAGTTCTATAGATACTCGAGTTTTGGTCGCTACTGCCGCCAGAGTTTGCTACTACGTATACAAAACCTATGAGCGAACCAGTCAACTTACCAGTAACACCCTTGAACGCGCCGTCGAGTGAATCCTTAAGAGAGCTAATGTCATACCCGCCCGATGCGCCCTTTACTA
>CAZBLZ010000003.1:23015-50492 GCA_964493045.1 uncultured Candidatus Saccharibacteria bacterium | reverse complement strand
TCGAGTGAATCCTTAAGAGAGCTAATGTCATACCCGCCCGATGCGCCCTTTACTAAAATAAGATTCAGCACACCAAAGATTAGTACAATGCCGCCAAACAATCGCCAGTTATCCTGCAACTGCCTGACTGTCTTCATAAAGATATGCCGAGCTTTAGGGATAGGGTGCCGTGTATCATCAGGTGATGCAGCATAGCGCCACGTTCGTGGATCATACCAGTGATAAGCCGGGAGTGTTAATCGACGCGGTTCAGAGTCAGCTGAAGCTGATACTGCTTTTTTGGCCTTAGATTTACTAGTAGCTTTAGTGGTTGTTTTTTTAGGCATGAGTTCCCATCTGCTCTAGTCGAGCAATCCTTTCAGCGATTGGCGGGTGAGTACTAAACAAATTAGTTATGCCATGGCCCCTCAGCGGGTTAGCAAAAAAGAAATGTGCAGTCGCAGTATTCTGACGCTTAAGTACACTACCACTCTGCTCAATCTTTTTAAGCGCATTTGCAAGACCTTCAGGGTAGCGTGTTGTAAGCGCGCCAGTAGCATCCGCTAGATATTCACGTTTACGAGAAATTGCGAGCTGAATCATAGTCGCGATCAATGGCGCCACGATAGCTGCCACAATACCAGCAATCATAAGAGCAGGGTTATTATTCTCATCATCTCGATCACGGAACCAAGTTAGCCGCAGAATAACGTCAGCCAAAATGGCTACGACCGCAGACAGAGCAAATGCGATCATACTGACTCGAATGTCATAGTTCTTAATATGGCCCAATTCGTGTGCAAGTACACCCTCTAGCTCATTGTCGTCCATAATCTCAAGTAGCCCGCTCGTTGCACATACGCTAGCGTGGTTTGGATCACGGCCTGTTGCAAACGCATTCGGTGCTGGATCATTGATAATGTAGACCTTCGGCATAGGTAAACCATCAGTAATTGCTAAATTCTCTACCGTGCGCCATAGTCGTGGATCATCAGATTTTTGAATCTCATGAGCACCGTTTACGGCTAGACTCATCCGGCTGCCAGCTATGTAGCTAAACACTGCGTAACAAATACCGAATACTAGAACGGCATACAATGTGCTCTGACCATAGATCGCACCGAGCAACCATGAAAGGCCGCTCACAAAGACTAGGAAGCCCAACATAATAAAAATAGTTTTTCGCTTATTACCGGCAATTTCGCTATACATATACTACTAACTCTCTAATATCTTCCTGATCGGCTGAAAATAATACTGTTGCCAATCCTGGATATCCTTCGCTTCATCTTCAACCTCACCGGTATACACTAGATGTACATTTGTACCCTCAGAAGTAGGTTGAAGTTGAAAGCTAACCGTGAACTTGCGCTCAGGATGATCGTGGCCATACCATTCTTGTTCTATCGTATCGTGTGGACTCAGTAAGGTGTACGTACCGTGGATATCACCGTCCCACAAGCTAAAGTCTCCACCGACCGTAGCGTCAGAACGCGCTACATCACCACTCCACTGTGCCATAGTTTCAGCGTCTGTCAGTGCCTGCCAGACCGCCTCAATAGGTGCCGCAATGAGATAATCTTGCTCTATAACTTTCATGTCGGAAGTGCGCCTTAGAATTGAACGTCGACTGGTTTTTGGATTGCAGCCAATTGGGCTTCATCGACTTCAAAGAATTCTTTGTCAGCCTTAAAGCCAAGCATGTTAGCAAAGATATTAGTAGGGAAGACCGTTCGCTTGGTGTTGAAATCACGAACAACGCCGTTGTAGAAGCGGCGGCTAGCCTGAATCTTATCTTCAGTATCGGTCAGCTCAGCCTGAAGTTGTTGGAAGTTCTGTGAAGCCTTCAGATCAGGGTAGGCCTCAGCCACCGCAAACAGGCTCTTCATGGTCTGCTGGAATTGGTTTTCAGCTACGCCAGCTTCTTTTGGCGTAGTTGCGCTCAAAGTCTGAGCACGAGCTTCAGTAACTTGCTCGAACACACCACTTTCGTGTTTGGCATAGCCCTTAACGGTGTTGACGAGGTTAGGGATAAGGTCGGCGCGGCGCTTGAGCTGAACGGTGATATCGCTCCAAGCTTCATTTGAACGAACGTTTAGCTTAACTAAACCGTTATACATGGCGCCAAAAATAATCACCAGCAAAACAACGATGGCGACAATTACAATTATCATACGGTACCTCTCCTTATAGTCTTTATACCTATAAGTATACGCTAGAATACCCTCAGAAAATAGCATTTAACCACGAGCCGGCTAAAACTTTAGGGCATATCTTCAGGTTCAAGTTTTATGCCCCTGAACAGATGGTATAGTAATATCGTATGCACGTCATTTCTCCCGCCAGATACCGAAAACCCCAACCAGTTCGTAGTAGTAAAAAGCCACTCTATGTAATTATTTTAGGGGTAATTTTACTTACGGGATTTTGGAACTACGCCCGACCACTGCCTGAGGCAACCGTGAAGGTTACGACATCTACGCCTAGCGCTATTACTAATCCGACCATCAGCTGGCCACAGGATGGTCAGGCAGCTGCCGCAGGAAATGGTTATGGACTACTAGGAACAAGTGGCAATCAAAAGCCGCTCGCAACCGCTAGTATCACTAAAGTAATTACCGCCTTATGCGTACTACAGAAACAGCCGCTAGAGCTCAACCAATCAGGCCCTACATACACTGTTAGTTCCAAGGATGTTGATATATATGATTCGTATGTCTCGCAGAATGGTTCAGTTGCAGCCGTAACCCAGGGCGAACAATTGACCGAGTATCAAGCAATTGAAGCACTCATGATCCCCTCAGCAAACAATGTCGCAGACTCACTTGTCCGTTGGGTATTTGGCAGCCAGGGAGCCTACAAAACATACGCTACGACCTTCCTGCGACAACACGGCATGAACCAAACGGAGATTGGCACTGATGCCAGTGGATTCGACCCCAGCACTACTAGCACGGCCAGCGACTTGACTACCCTAGGACTTCTCGCCCTGAAAAACCCTGTCCTTATGCAAATAGCTGGCAAGTCATCCGCCACACTACCCATAGTTGGCACAGTCACTAACTACAATGCCGTGCTCGGGACAAATGGTATAACTGGCCTTAAGACAGGTAACAACGATGCCGACCCAGGCGCATTTCTGTTTACTGCGCGGTCGACAGTCGCTGGCAAAGCGGTGGATGTAACGGGAGCAGTTATGGGAGCTACCGATCTCGGAACCGCATTGCAAGAAAGCACGCAATTAGTCGCCTCACTGCAGAATGATTTCGAACAGGCAACGGTAGTTCAAGCTGGGGATTCCGTGGGGACTCTGTCAACCGCTTGGGGACAACATGCATCCTTAGTTGCCGCCAGAACAGTTCAGCTAGTGCGATGGAAGGCCACTCCGATAGATTCTACACATAGCGTGAATCCTAAGCTTCGCTCTGGTGTCGTAGGTACTATAAAAGCATCGGCTGGAGAAGCTCAGTCGAGCTCTGATATTCGGCTTAGCCATAGTATTGCCGGACCGAGCTTTTGGTGGCGCCTGACGCGGCATTAGTTTGCTATACTAGTACACATTATGATTGAATCGAGCTTCTTTTCTGCTGACTTTTTTGCGACAAACCGAAAGAATCTTAGAGAAGCATTAGGGACTAATGACCTTATCGTACTGACGGGTAATGGCAGTATGCAGCGGGCAGCTGATGAACCTGTCGCCTTTATACAAGATAGTAACTTCTGGTATCTAACTGGTTGCAGCGAGCCTGATTTACTATTAGTCATGTCATCATCCGAAACATTCCTCATAGCCCCCACCCTAAGCAAAGAACGAGAAACCTTTGACGGTTCGATTGACGTGGAGGCCGTGGCTACACGTTCTGGTATTAGCGATATCGTAAGTGAGCGAGAAGGGGCTTTGCGTCTAAAGACACTCGTACAAAACGCACATACTATCGCAACCCTCGGTAGTTCAACCGGTTATCTAGCACGCTACCGAATGCATACGTTGCCATATCGGCGTCGTTTGGTTGCACGTCTGCGCCGTATTAACTCAACAATTACCATCAGAGACATTAGGCCTGAATTAGCCCACGCTCGTTGTATGAAACAACCAGCGGAACTGGCAGCCTTGCAGCAAGCAATCGATATTACCACGCAAACATTACACGACGTAACTCAGTCCGCGACCCTGCAGGGAGCAACCCACGAATACGAGCTTGAGGCCGCTATCTCCTACGGTTTTAGAAGTCGCGGCGCCGACGGCCACGCATTCCAACCAATCGTTGGAGCTGGAGCTCATAGCACTACACTCCATCACATTCACAACAATGGAGTTATCAATTCCGGAGATCTTATCGTGCTCGATATTGGGGCCAGTGTTGAACATTACGCTGCCGATATCACTCGTACTGTCAGTCAGCAACCTTTCAATGCTCGTCAGCAGGCCGTGTATGACGCAGTTAAGCGCGTGCAAGATTATGCCCTCAGTTTACTGAAACCGGGTAGTATGCAAGTTGAGTACGAAAAAGCCGTCGTAAGCCGCATGGGCATTGAACTCAAACAGCTGGGGCTGATCACTAAGAATACTCCCGACCAAGTTCGCCGTTACTTCCCTCATGCCACCTCCCATTTTTTGGGTCTTGATACGCATGACGTTGGCAACTACCAAAAACCACTGGAAGCTGGAATGGTACTCACATGTGAGCCGGGCATCTATATTCCTGAAGAAAATATCGGTGTTCGTATAGAGGACGACATCCTCATCACCGAAGCAGGGAACATAGTATTAAGCGGCGCTTGCCCACGTTAACGGAGTCACATACAATAAGCACTATTATGAAATCGTCTCATCCAAAATTTTTATATCGTTTACTACTCCGTTGGTTCGTTTGTAGCCTCGGACTTTGGGTTGCCGCCGGCTTGCTCAGTGGAAGCATCTCCTACGAACACCATGTTGGCGTCATCATCACCGCTGGGTTAGTACTAGCCATATTGAACGCTATTATTAAGCCAATCCTTGTACTTGCCAGCTTACCGGCAATATTAGTAACACTCGGCCTGTTCATGCTTGTCATTAACGGCATAACCGTCTTCTTGGTCAGTAAGTTATACCACCCACTACATATCACTAATTTCTGGGCTGCCGTGGGTGCCGGTGTAATCATTGGTCTAGTGAATTATTTAGTGACCGCTATACTCGAAGAACGAGATTAGTGGCTCAAAAGTATATCTCTGATATACTAGAATAATGATAAGCGGACAGGTGTTAATGCCGACAGGAATACACCTAAGCCGCTTGAAGAGCCAAGACAGTCGATTCTAAAAAAGGAACGTATAAGCCGTATGACAATTTATAACTATATTTCTATCGTCGCCATGCTATTCATGACGCTACTTATCCTCGTACAAACCCGAGGCGCATCATTGGGAGCTGGACTTGGTAGTAGTGGTGAGGTCAACACTGAACGCCGTGGTACCGATAAGACTATTTATCAACTTACTATCATTACTGCTATCGTTTTTGTTCTGTCATTGCTCCTCGGCATTATAATGTAACCGATTCTGCTTTAAAGGTGGCAAAGCACATATGACCATACTAAGTCGGACAACACAACTACGCATGCGGCGTATGCTTAAAATGCGCCGTCGCCAAGTCGGTGACGTAGCAAGTGCTGCAGAAAAATCATTTGATACTGATTTGATTGGCCGCTTCGATCATTTATGGGAAGTAAAGCGTTTTGCATTCGGCTGGCTAGCATTGGTGATTGTATTAGCATTCGGTACGATATTGCAGACGTTCAATCTGAGCAATTATTACCAGACGGCTCGTCCCGCTCCTGGTGGTATTTATAACGAAGGTATCGTAGGTACATACAGCAACGCTAATCCACTCTTTGCAACAGGAGCAGTCGATGTGGCTATGTCACGATTGATCTTCTCAGGCCTCCTTACTTACGATAATCAAAATGAGCTTACGGGCGACCTAGCAACCAACTACACCGTTGACCCTACTGGTAAGCACTACGTAGTCAGTCTCAAGCATGGATTAACATGGCAAGACGGCAAGCCGCTGACTGCTAACGATGTTGTCTTTACTTATCACCTTATCCAAAATCCAGACGTTGGCTCACCTTTAGCGCAAAGCTGGCAGGGCATTACAATCACCGCACCAAACGCATACACTGTCGACTTCACCTTGCGCGGTGCGTTTAGTGCCTTCGCCTACAATTTGACCACCGGCATTTTACCTGAACATCTTTTAGCTAATGTTCCTCCAGCACAAGTACGTTCAGATACTTTCAATACCGTGAAACCTGTGGGCGCCGGACCGTTTGCTTGGCAGGCAATCCAGTCAGCAACTACAACAGACCCAAACAAAGCAGTGAGTCTCATAGCGCTGAAACCATTCGCGCGTTACACTGGCGGCAAGCCTAAACTCGACGGGTTTGTTATTCATACATTCGGTAATAAAACTGCTATGGTCCAGGCTTTCCAAAAACGTGATATTAACGCTATGTCAGGCTTAAACCACGTTCCAGCTGCACTCGCAAAACAGAACGACGTGAATGCAGTAAACTTTTCCTCCACTGCAGCAGTCATGTCATTCTTTAAGACCTCAAGTGGCGTCTTATCTGACGCACACGTACGCCAAGCGCTCGTCCAGGGGACTGACACGGCGGCAATCATACGCAAGCTTGATTACACCACGAAACCAGTGGATGAGCCTCTCTTAAAGGGTCAGCTCGGATACGATGCCACATATGGCCAAGCACACTACAATGTTGCAGCCGCTAACGCAGCATTGGATGCCGCCGGCTGGGTACGTGGTTCAGATGGTACACGCGCCAAAGCTGGACAACAACTCGCTTTCCATCTGTACGCCGAAGATCTATCAGAAAATCGTATGGTCGCAAATCTCCTAGTGAAGTACTGGAAGGCACTAGGCGCTAACGTTACGCCGGTCATACAATCGTCCACCGACTTCCAGACTACTTTGGAATTCCATAGCTACGACGCACTTCTATATGGCATCTCCATCGGTGTTGACCCAGATGTGTTTGCGTACTGGGACAGCAGTCAGGCCGATATTCGTTCAACCTCTCGTCTCAACTTCTCCGAATATAACTCTTCTGCAGCAGATGCTTCACTTGAAGCCGGCCGCACACGATTAGACCCTGTGCTGCGTGCCATAAAATACAAGCCATTCTTACAGGCATGGCAAACAGATGCGCCTGCACTAGGACTGTACCAGCCACGCTTCCTCTATATTACCCGTGGACCCGTATATGGTTTAACTGAGCACACACTCAATGGCATTAGCGACCGTTATAACTCGGTAGCCGATTGGGAGATACATACCGTCAAAGTCACGAACTAATACAATCGGAGATCAGACAAGTTCAAAGAAAAAGACCCAGATCATCTGGGTCTTTTTCTTTGGTGCGCCACATCGACCTGTCGTGGAACACTTTAGAATGTAGTTTAATTCTGATGCATGAAAAACTGACCAATCTAGGCCGGGTCTATTACAACGGAGAGATTCATGTAATCGAGCCTGAGACTGAAAAAAGCAACTTTCATGAGGCAAGCTAGTACGTCGCAGACTTATGCAGCTGATACTTCGTCAAACAGCGGCTGGTATCGTGCAATGAGGTCAGCAAATGTCACAATACCTTCGGCAGCAACTTTTTGCCGTTCATCTAAGACAGAGTCATACTTTGCAGCAAGCTCTTCGTTGCGAGTAACATTGGCTTCGGTTGTCGGTGGCAGCCCGTCAGTAGGTGATTCTGCAATGATCACTTCAATATCTTCACCACGGAATTGTCGTGCTGCTATAAGATTATGTCCATCAATGGCAACTAAATTTCCGTCTTCATCTTTACGCACCAATGGCGTGGGCGGTAGCTCTTCAGTATTTCCATCGCGGAGGCAAGAGAAAATAAACTTTACGGTGCGCTCTTTTAGGAAGTCTTGTGAGGGGGCAATCTTTTCAGGTGATATAAGCATGGGTCAATTATATCAGAACTCAAGAGGACTTGAACCTCCACAACAGATATACATTTTAGACAAAACAAAAAGTGCCCCAATCGTGGAACACTTTCTCATCTGTTTTCAATCATGGTGCGGACGAGAGGACTTGAACCTCCACGAGTATAACCTCACTAGTACCTGAAACTAGCGCGTCTACCAATTCCGCCACGTCCGCATGCGGGGAAAGAACTCCGTTATCATAGCTGTTTTCGGTGGTTTTTTCAAGCTACACGCTTGTGATATTCGGCCTAGAATAACGGAGTCGCGTTCCTAGGTGGTTCCATCATTGCGTTTATGCTATCATAGCACCTAGACATGAGAACAAAAGCTGGAGGGCACAAACAGGGTGAGTAAGGTAGCTCATTATTTACAAGAACACTTGTTAGGTGAAGTAATGACAAGTGCTGATGCACGTCGTTATTTCTCCACTGATGGTAGTATTTTCGCATTAACACCAACCCTTATCGTGTACCCACGGAATGAGAATGACGTACGCAAAACTGCACGCTTTGCTTGGCAACTAGCAGAACGTGGCCGCGTTATCCCAATCACCGCTCGTGGTTCGGGCACAGACCAAAGTGGCGCAGCACTCGGTAGCGGCATTGTACTAGCATTTCCTGCTCATATGAACCGCATCGTAGAACTCGACCCAAAGAGTGGCATAGTAGTGGTAGAACCAGGCCTAAACTATGGGCGCCTCCAACAGACCCTCCATACACATGAACGCTTTTTGCCACCATTTCCTGCTAGCTATGAGTACTCAACCATCGGTGGAGCAGTTGCCAACAACTCAGCTGGTGAAAAATCAGTCAAATACGGCGCAACCCGAGCTTACGTAAAGTCACTTCGCGTCGTACTCGCTAATGGAGAAGTAATCGAGACCTATCGTCTAAGCAAACGCGAGCTCAGCAAAAAACTTGGCCTCAACACTTTCGAAGGTGAAATCTATCGAGCAGTCGACGTACTCGTTGAAGAAAATCGTGAAGCCATCGAGAAGCTTACACTAGGCGTAACTAAGAACGCTGCTGGATACGCACTAGCAGACGTAAAGCGCCCTGATGGTAGCTTCGACCTTACTCCGCTACTCGTCGGCAGCCAAGGTACACTCGGTATTGTTACAGAGATCACTATGGAGACTGAGGTATACAACCCGACTAAGGATCTATTCCTAGCTGAGTTTGATAGTATCGAGAATGCCGTTAAAGCAACATTGGAACTCCGTGAACTACCAAGCCTTCCAAGCGCTATAGAGATGGTTGACGGTCAAATGCTTGAGCTAGTTGATCGCCTGAACCCGAACCAGCTCAAAGGTATCATTAGCAAGCCATTCCCTAAAGTAGTTTTGCTTGTTGAATTCGATGACACCGACCGCACACGTAAAAAGCTTGTCAAAAAAGCCGACAAGATCTTCACTGATTTCGCGACACATCACATTCACGAAGAAGATCCAACTGCCCAGACACGACTTTGGAAAGTACGCCACGCTTCTGCCAGCGTAACTGCACACTCAGAAGGTCATCTCAAGGCTGTACCGATTATCGATGACGGTATCGTACCACCTGAAAAATTAGCCGAATATATCAACGGGCTATACCAGTTATTCGCTAGTGCTCGCCTACAAGTCGCCCTATGGGGACACGCAGGTGATGGTAACCTACACATGCAACCATTTTTGGATCTTTCTCAAATTGGCGATCGTCAAAAAGCTTTTCGTCTCATAGAAGAACACAACAAGCTCGTACTATCACTCGGCGGCTCAACTACCGGTGAGCAAGGAGATGGACGCCTGCGAGCTCCACACCTTGCTGGACTGTATGGCGCTGACATGTACGCATTACTGACTAAGGTAAAGCAGATTTTTGACCCATACGGTACACTCAATCCAGGCGTTAAGGTCGGTGTCACTCTTGATGACATTAAGCCGCTTGTTCGACCAGACTTTACGCTTAGTCATTTATACGACCACATGCCACGCAGCTAAAACCTATATATTCACCACACCATTCAATAGCTTGAATAGCCTGGTGAAGTGACAGAACAGTAGATCGGCGCGCGTGAGCGGGAAGTTGTGCTCGACTGGATGCCGAACCGTATTCCCGCGCACGACGACGTCGCTCCGAATGGCACTCACCTGAGCATCGCGAGAGGAAGCCTCTCCGTGGAAGATCAGGCCAGCTTGCTGACCACACCGAGGAGTACGAGGTGAGCAATCAGCTCTGCTCCTTGGGCATGATCGAGATCCTGCCTGATCACAGTAGGATCGGAGTCACCCCGCGCCAGCCTCTCGAAGTGGCTCAGTCGAGCCCGTGTGAGGCTGTACACCAACGGATTGGACACCAAGGCGTTCACGCTAAATTCGAGTGACGCATCGATGCCATACGGCGTCAGGATGTAGGTTAGGGTCTGTGCTTCCTTGTCGAAAGCATAGTCGTAGTAGCTGTTGCCGTCGCGCCTGATCGCCTCGAACATCCGTCCAAGCGAAATGACGTAGCGAGCCTCCAGCGTTATGCCGTCACGGCTTGCGCCATCGCAGCTGACAATCAGCTCTCCGGCCAACCTGAGATTGGCGGCTGAGGGAGCGGCCGTAACACGATAGTTACCACCCACCGTGATTCTCCTGTTCTGTCGACGAAGAATGTCATAGACACATCTTCTACCCTCGGTTGAGAGATTGTATTACTATATCATTTTTGCAGATTCTTACTAGGATCGAGCATAGAGATCCATCATGGCATTACCCATTTCGTCATGCCTTTAGTAATTTATACCTCCCATACGGTTGCTAATGGTTAAAACTTCACCGAAGTGTTCAAATTTTAAACACTTCGGTGAAGTGACAGAACAGGGGAGATATGGCGCGCGGGCGAGGGTGTATTCGACTGGATGCCGAACCGCCTCACGTCACACGCGCCATATCCGTTAAGTCGTCACTCACCGCCTTGCGACACCATCCCGACTCAAGCCTAGAGCCAGTACGCCGAGCATCTGGAAGTGAAGCACGATCTCTGTGCCCTGTGCGTGATCGACGTCGAGCAGGACGCGCTGCATCCGAGTGGAGTTCTCGTAGCTCCGCTGTGCCAGATGCAGCTGCTCCATGAGCAGACGCGAGACCGGAAGGTTCTTGTGGGGTTGAAGTATGGCTCGCACTCCGGCCGCGGTCAGCCTGTAGGTCAGACGCTTGTTCACGTCATCGAACTGAAGGGTGTAGTACGTGGCGTCCCGGTAGGTCCACTCCAGAGGGAACCAACTGTCGATCTGGATGCTGTAGCGCACGTCCACGCCCCGGTAGTCCTCGCCCTCACCCCAGTTGATCATCAACTGGCCATTGAATCGGACCACAGGCAGTTCACTAGTGATGGTGGTGTCCATGCTGCGCCTCCTGTTCTGTCAATGAAGAGTGCATGTAGCACCTTCTACTCTCGGTCGAGAGTTATATGATTATATCATTTTATAATAACTATAGAGTTTCATGGTATTACATATATTTTTACAATGGTTTCCATCGTACCTCTTGAGTTTTTTACCAAAAACCGCTATGATAACGAGGTTCTTTTGCATATGTGCGGACGTGGCGGAATTGGTAGACGCGCTACTTTGAGGTGGTAGTCCTGCAAGGGGTGGAGGTTCAAGTCCTCTCGTCCGCACCAAAGAAAAAGACCCAGATCATCTGGGTCTTTTTCTTTGGTGACGATATTAAAGGTTATAGAAAAGTTACATCATTGCTAGTACGTTCTCATATAGGGGACGACCAGGGTCAAATATCTGCATTACACTTTCTTGCAGCTGACCATCAATTATACGTGCAAGACTATCGGCAACAAGTATCCTTCGCTTCGCCACTGCCGTAGCAAAAGGACGAGACTCCCAGTTTTGACCATACACTCGTGAAGGCCACATGCCACAGAGCGGCGTTATAGATCCTCGACCATTTGCCGCAAACACCTTAGCCAAGAGCTCGGGGTTCTTGTATTGACCAATGGACATAGCAGCCTCGTTTAGGGCACTAACCTCACTCACACGTTTGTCCGCTGGCGCGTCTACAATCAGGACATCACCTGGCAAATCAGTAGCAGTTACGGGCACAGCAGAAGTAATAGATCTGAAGAAGATATCAGCCATAAAGTCAACGCCCGACTCAGCGCCCACGAAAAAGCTTTTGAATTCACGATGCGGCAATTGCGCAGGAATGACATAACCTTGCACAGCCTCTCTGTTGGCCATAATTCTGTCTGCTATGGCCCGAGTGATGAACCAGTAGCCACCGCTTTTTTGTCGGCCCCATTCATCAAGGTTCTTTAAGTATGGCTGCGTTAACATAATAAGACTGTTTACGATGGCATCATTGTAATCTTCACTCAGCATCACAGGTTCATTGTCCGTGGGAAGCCTAGCCTCAATATCTCCATAGTAGGCTACGGGGCTCGGATGGATGGCTGAAGCTATCATGCCAGCAGCCATAAGCGCTTCGCGGCCGATGAGTCTTTCTGATTGAATTGCCTTGAACGTTGCCTCGATCTCGTCTGGCGCTAATTCATAATCCGTATTGGAATCAGGGGAGAGCGGAAAGCTTTGAAAGCCACTACATCGTTCAAATAACTTGCGCGAATTAGTGAGCCTAGCAGCCATAATTTGGCGTTCTTGGTATTCGCCGTCTAGGCTCGAATTAAACCAGGACAGAGTCTTTTGCTCTACGAGCTCACGAGCGTCATCAGGGATCTGTAGTTCAGCCACGACAGGTCTCGGTACTTGTTTAACGAGATCATCAATATGCCCCAGAAATACTTTGTGGTCTTCGCAATGTGCACTGGGGTTGCGAAATGCCTCAATGAATTCCTCAACACTACTAGATGGCGACAATTGTCTTTCGGGTTCCTGGTAACGGTTTGGATAGTGATTGCCGAAACATAGGTTAAGTACCTCACAGCCTTGGCACTCTGCAGCAAGCGCCGCAAAGCCAACACGCCGCGCAATGATGCCTGGATCTTTGCGCATATCATCAATTGAGTGTTCAAAAATGTTACGCCATGTTCTAACGGCGCCATCATCCGCAGACTTAAGCGTATCCAAACGTTCGTATTTTCCCCCAGATGTTATGAATAGTTCTTGCGTTGGACGTTCACCGCTAGTGTCATTGATGCTACGAGCACCAAACGCGATACGCAAATAGTTGTCGTATATAGGTAAGGTAAATGGTGGTTCGACGGTATCAGGGTGGTAAAACGACCAGTTATTATAGCGATCGAGAACGCGCTTCTGCCATTCACCCAACGAAATGGCGCCAGGGTTATGTAGAGGTGGATTCGAATGGTTGGCATGCATAGGAAAGAGATTTATCGACTTAGGGCCCAAGCTTGCAAGATATTCCAACACTTCATCGGGATCCGTTCGAGGATCAATAACCCCCAGAACACTCCAGTCTGCACCGCTCTCACTCAGAACTTGCGCCGCACGCTCTGCTCGACTGTGAGTACTACGTCCCGCTTTATCACGTCGATGCAGGTCGTTAGCCGACTGAGGACCATCGATGCTCAGGCCCACTCTAAAGCCAGCCCTATTAAGTTGGTCTGCTATTCGCGGCCCTTGGCGGCCGTTCAGAGGGAGCCCGTTCGTCTGCAAGTACAGATGAGCTTCAGCTCCAGTAGGTCTAATGCGTCGCTGAACTGCATCTGCAAAATCAGTGTAGTAGGTTGGATATTTGCGCAGGACCAACAATGGTTCACCACCATGGCCAATCATGCGAACATCTGAAAGCTCGTGAGTTTCAGCATGCTCAGCAATTCGTTCTATGGCCTGCTCGAGAATATGCGGCTCCATATATGCGGGCTCCTGCTGCCATGCAGTGCTATGCGTATACATGTAACAGTGGTCACAACCAGGCGTTATAAGTGCCAAAGGGTCACGATCTAGCTCGTGCTTTGGCTGCATATTGCACCCAATAGCAATCTTGAGCACGAACTCATTAAACGGTAACGAAAGCGCTTCTGCTTGTTGTGGGAATCCCTCCGCCGACATATACTATAAGTATAATATAAGTTAAAGGGTATGCACTATGGGCAGGACAGGTGAAACAATACTATCAGTCAACGAACAAGAAGCTTTTGCCGAGCTGGTGTCGAATTACGATGACCCCCGAGGCACAGTAGCCATTGGAGGCCTTTCAGCCGTACTAGCCCGTGTACAACAAGAGGCTCTAGTACAGCGTGAACAGCTTGCTGCTGGTCAGACTGACGTTAATGTTGAAGCAAGCACGTTTCAGTCTGCGTGTTAACGCATCTTTATCTTGCAAAAATCACCCATATTCGGTACAATATTCCGGTAATCGAATGGGTGATTAGCTCAGTTGGCTAGAGCATCTCGTTTACACCGAGAGGGTCGGGGGTTCGAGTCCCTCATCACCCACCAATAAAAAAGGTTTACCAAAACGGTAAACCTTTTTTATTGGCTTATTTGCTGGAAAGTATCATTATTTAGACCCGATAAATGCAGAAGACTACTCATAGCCATGGAGCCTAAAGCATAATCTCAATCTGTTAGCGCGTTGCACGTATACGACAACTCTGCTATAAATAGTACGAATGGTTAAAATTCTTCCCACCAAACCACTACTGATATTGCTCTATGGATTCCCAGGCAGTGGCAAAAGCTTTTTTGCACGCCAGCTCTGTGAGCAACTAGTATCAGTACACGTACAAGGTGACCGCATGCGTTCTGAGTTATTCGAGAACCCTACGTATGCCAAAGATGAAAATCATGTAGTAAACAGCTTGATGAACTACATGACCGGCGAATTCCTAAGCGCAGGCGTGAGCGTTGTCTACGACACGAACGCCATGCGAGCCGTCCAACGCCGCGCCCTGCGCAATATGGCTACCAAAGCTGGCGCCGAAACTGTACTTGTTTGGTTACAAATCGACCAAGAAACCGCCTTTACTCGTGCTTCACACCGCGACCACCGCAAACTAGACGACAAATACTCACGAAGCCTAGACCGCGCAACCTTCGACCAGTTAAGTAGTGGCATGCAAAACCCTGAAGCAACCGAACGATACCAGGTCGTTAGTGGTAAGCACGTATTTAGCACACAGAAGAGTGCCATCTTACGTCACTTGATGGATCGAAAACTTATCACTCTTGATACGCAATCACATCAGATTGGCAAACCAGGACTCGTAAACCTCGTCCCCAATCCAGCTGCTGGCCGTGTCGACCTAAGTCGTCGTAACATTAGCATCCGCTAGGCGACTGCACCCACGTGGCTACAAAAGTAATCGAACTGGCCGACGTCGGCCAAGTAACCTTGGTTAAGCGCGCGAGTAGTCGTAGCCTACGCTTGAGCGTCACAGGGAGTGGCGTGCGCGTTAGCATGCCCCATTGGACTCCCTTTGCAGCAGGGCAGGCATTTGCGCTCAAAAACATCGACTGGATACGTACTGAGCTAGAGCAACATGCTATGCCACAGCTAGTGAACGGGCAACGAATTGGCAAAATGCACACACTTCGTTTTGAACATGTCTCCGCTGGACAAAATGCCACAAGCCGTGTCACTGGAACCGAGATTATTATTCGCTTGAGTGCTACCGAGTCCAGTAGTGACACATCCGTCCAAAAACGAGCTCATACCGCTTGCTTACGCGCCCTGAAGCGAGAGGCGGAGCGTCTATTGCCACCACGACTACACAGCCTAGCTACTACCCACGGGCACAGCTATAGCAAGGTCAACGTAAAGCAGTTAAAGAGACGGTGGGGAAGTTGCGACAGTCATCAAGCAATTACACTCAATTTCTTCCTTATGGAGCTACCCTGGGAACAGATAGACTACGTACTACTCCACGAGTTAACACATACCATTCATATGAACCATGGCCCTAGCTTTTGGCGTTTACTGACCAGTATGCAGCCCAGGGCACGAGATATTGCACGAGCGGTACGTGCACGCCAGCCAGCAATTGGCCAAGCTTCACAATCTTAAGACGTAGCAACAACCATACCGCTTATGGCATAATGGAGCAATATGGACGCCAAACACTACCACGGGAAATCTGCCTCAAAACAGGCGGACGTCGTAGCAGCTCTAGAACATGAACGATTAACGAGCCTTATTAGCAGTATGGCAGACGGCGTTATAGCACTCGATGACCATGGCAAGATCATCATCTACAACGGTGCCGCTCTGAACATTCTCGACTTAAATGGCAGTATTACAGCCCGGTCTCTACCTCGTGTTATGCCTCTGTATGACAAGAACGGCCAACCAATAAATGTTAGTAAGCTGATTGAAGACACTAAAATCCCAACCTCAAGCCGCGATTACTTACTCCACTATGCCGATGGCAGCACCGCTAACTTGTACCTCTCGATCGCACCTGTACACCTCGGATATGGTGCAGAGGGCGAACGCGGCTATGTCCTATTGCTCCGCGATATTACCCGTGAGAAATCATTGGAAGAAGAGCGTGATGAATTCATTAGCGTTGTCAGTCATGAACTACGTACTCCCATCGCCATCACCGAAGGTAACATTAGTAATGCTCAATTTACCGCTAAACAGTCCGGGGATATTGCCGAAATTCGCAAAGCACTCGATGCTGCCCACGAACAAATTCAGTTTCTCGCAGGACTCGTGAACGACCTGTCTACACTAAGTCGCTCAGAACGTGGTGTCTTACAACTTGAGATCGAGCCGATTAACCCTCATAAGCTCATTGAAGAACTAGCGCACGATTATGCAGACCAAGCAAAGACTCGAGGCTTAGCACTTAAGACCGATCTGAGTCCTCACCTCGAAACATTACATTCAAGCCAACTATACAGCCGTGAGATCTTACAGAACTTTATTACTAACGCTATAAAGTATACCGAGACAGGGAGCGTCACAATTGGGGCATCGCCCACGCCCAAGGGAGTACGCTTTACTGTGACAGACACTGGCATTGGTATCAGCAAGCCAGATCAAGAGAAGATTTTTGATAAGTTTTTCAGAAGTGAAGACTACCGCACTCGTGCCAGCAGTGGCACCGGCTTAGGGTTATATGTAACTATGAAATTAGCACGCTTACTCCATGCTGAGATCACGGTTGAGAGCAAAATGAATCATGGCTCAACGTTCACTATCTTTATTCCTGATCTGCAGGCACCAACACCTAAGGCTTAGCAGGAACTGGGGTGGGTCGCTGAGATATCTGAGGGGTGTATTGCATCACAGGAATACAAACGTTCCGACCACGCCAATCCACGACTGAGAATTCGTATTTCCATAGTGATACGTGGAGCAAGAATAAGTCTACAGCGAATGCCGCAGGCATAAGCAGCCAGCCACCATATCGACTTGTCAGGCGTGCTCCCACAGCCACTAATGCGTATGTACTGAACAGGCACAGGAGACACACGACCCAAATGGCAGCATAGGCTGCCGAGTGATGCAGAAGTGGAGACAGGAACAATCCAATCATCGGGCCAAGCAAACAGAATAATTCAAAGAATGAAATAAGAGCAACTAGCTCAAGACGACGGTGCAGCTGCGGATAGCGAACGCGAACCGAAGTCGTATACTGCGTGGTAACTATCTTACTGCCATACACACCAAGCATCTCGTTACTACGGATAAAGCTATACGCATCAGTGACGACAGCCTGACGGGCAAGGGGGGCTTCGGGGCTCACAGAGCGACTAACCGATGCAAAACCGCCCATACGCTCCAGCGCGCTGCGACGAATCATCCAACAAGCACTCAAAACTGGCGGACGTTTAAAGAAACGACGCGGCAAGCAGATCTCCCAGTAGTACCGAGTGGCGCGTAAGAGTGAGCTACCAGTTCCGGCAGACGCAGCCTGTAAGGGCATCACACTCAGCATGTCCTTATTGCGAGCCTGCAATTCACCCACCAGGCGACGCAAGCTTTGGGGTTCCAGTTCTACGTCTACACCTAAGAACAGGAGCAAGTCACTGCTAGCCTCTTCGTACAAACGCTGGTATGCATAGTTCTTAGCTAACCATCGAGTCTCATCTGGCACTTCACCTTGCACGAATCGTACGCCAGCATGTGCAAACGAACGAATAATCTCAGAGGTGCGCCTATTAACTGAACAGTCATCAAGTACGACAATCTCCAACTTAGGATAATCACTCGCCACCAAACGCTCCAGGCAACGCTCTAGATCTGCTGTTTCATCACGTGCAGGTATCAGTACACTCAAAGACGGCAGGACCTTGTCGGTAAGTGCTTCAGGTGGCAAGTCGGAGGCGGTCGCATGATTCCACGTGTGGAGGCTGGCCCTCAAAAGAACAACAGCACTCAAGAGTTGCGCGGCTACTACCAGGTCAAATAACGTATTACCAAAATGATAATGTCGTGCCAGCCCAGCCAAAGTCGTAATAATAATCTGGCCGGCAAGGAGCCACCCAAAAGCACGTAAACTCACTGTTCGCAGCTGATTGCGAGGCAAACGACCATGATAAATACGGAGTATATTGATAGCCCTATACAACGCAATAGGTACACTCCAAGCCCACACACGCCAGTCCATGAACGCAAGTATTACAGTGGTGGAGAGCAGGGCGACCACCAAAAATAGACTACTCAACCGACGCACATGGCGATGAGTATATAAGGGCTCCGCACATAAAAATCCCTCAGCCACTGTCGTGAGCAGTAACACTGCAGCAGTCCAATACATATACCCCTAAGTATACCATCAGGTGGTAATTGTCACCTCACCACTATTATTATCTTGACTGTACTACCGGTAGTGCAGTATGCTTGACATGTAACGCCTACAAAATTGTAGGCTTTTTAATTAGGCAAAATTTGCCAGAGGTAGGTATAGGTGGCACGACAGGTTAGCTCTTTAGAGACCCCGAACGACAACGAAACTTTGGTTCGTATATTTTTCCGTGGCTTTATGATGCCACTAAAGGCAGTTGGCCGAGGCTTGGCTTGGATTTGTCACCAGCCGCCCTTTAAGCAAATTGGCCATGGCATTAAATGGTTCTTTAACCTTCGATTTATGCGCTTCATAGGTCGAATCATTGGGTTCGGCTATATCCGAGGTAGCTGGCAAGAACTTAAACTGGTCACTTGGCCAAGCCGCAGTGAAGGTCGTAGACTGACCACCGCTGTTATTTTATTCTCGATCGTCTTCGGCGTACTGATCGCACTTGTAGACTTCGGTCTCGACAAGCTATTTAAAGACTTACTACTCAAATAACCCATAACTTTTTAAGGAGACTCACTACATATGACTAGCAAACGTTACGACACTAGCAAACAATGGTATGCCATCCATACCTACAGCGGCTACGAAGAAAAGGTTGCCGAAAGCATCCGCCAGCGCGCTGAAAGTCTAGACATGGCAGATAAGATCTTTGACGCTTTAGTACCAAAAGAGAAGCAGATCGAAATCAAGAACGGCAAACGCCGTGTCGTTGAAAAGCGCATCTTCCAAGGTTACGTACTTATACAGATGAAGATGAGCGAAGATGCTTGGTATGTCGTACGCAACACCCCAAGTGTTACTGGCTTCGTAGGTAGCGGTACTGAACCTACCCCTGTTGATCCCGATGAAATCGAAAAGATTCAGAAGCGCATGGGCCTTGAACAGCCTAAGCACAAGATTGACTACTCTCTCGGTGAAGTCGTAAGCATCACCGATGGGCCCTTCAAGGGCTTTGACGGTTCAATCAACGAGATTGACGCACAGAAGGGCAAGCTTAAAGTCCTCGTCAATATGTTTGGTCGTGAAACGCCAGTTGAACTCGACTCTTTGCAGGTTAAGCGCGTTTAAACCCGCTCATCTCCAGTCTAAGCCACCCCTTATGGGGTGGCTTTTGCTATATATTGCAGTTTTACGCAAGAAGCAGTACAGTTTATCGTACTAAAATCTTACGTTTCGTTCATTCATCTCAGATTACAGAAGGAGACCCACGCTAATGAGCCCCGAAAGTTTCCCCGATACCCCTGAAGAAACTCCCCTAAGAGACGCTCGCAGAGAATCTAACCCTCCTCAATATGACCTATTAGGAAGTATCGAGTTTGGCGAACGAATGGCCGAAGACAGATTCGACACTACCGTAGCAGAGGTATCCAGACTTTGTAATGGAGTTTCAAAGTTAGACATTATTAGACCCGCACTGACTTCAAATGAGCAATTCGAGATCAAGACTTGTATTAAAGAAATGCTAACGAATAGCACACGCGTAGATGATCCCACTGATGCCAGCCGTCGCTTACTAGAGATACGAGTCGGCTACAGTGAGGCTCCAAACGAGAGGGGAGAGAGTAGCCCCGCGCGGCTTGTGGTCGGTTTTAGCGACAGTGAACCAGGATTCTCAGTAGACCCCGGCCGAGAGGTGGTAGCGGGAGAATATGACGATGAAGACATATCTGAATTATCGCAAACAGGTCGAGGAAGTATTATGCTTAATTTCTATGCCAGCGCCCTCTATCACAGTCCCTACACAGACTCCGAAGGTAGAATAAGAGGCAAGACTGTGTGGTTTGAATACGATCTGTCCGAACCACGTATGCCGCTGGCACAGCACGAGGAACCAGATCTCCAAGGTCCTTACTTGTAAATTCTACATACCACTTATAGTTGACATAATTACATAAATAGGGTATTATGTAATACCGGACTTGCCTTTATGCGCTAGACAGCCCACTCGTATGTAAAAGCGCAGGCAACAACTTGGAGACCTATGGTCAATTTAGAATTCGAGGAAGTACTACCTCCTCTTAACCCCGTAAGCGACAAAGTACCTGTGCATATACCCTTAGGTGATAAGCCGCATGAAGCCGATTGGCTCAGTAGCGTACGTAGAGATGTAGCAAGCATAGTTGGCCCCCATGTTACAGAAGCGGTTGTTGATAGAGTAAAACTTATTGTTACAGAACTTGGCTCAAATGCCAATCGCGATGGCCGAAGGGCTAAGGCTCTAGTCTTAGGACGTATAGTGACAGATAACGAGGTGACAAGTGACGAGCTACTAGTTGGCGTCACCGATAATGTACCAACCTGGAGAGAAGACGATCGCGATCGCACCCCCACGCTTACACCAAGCAAAAGTGACCAGCCTTCCAAAGACCTCATAGGCAGGACAGATTCGCGTGATAATGTCCTGAAAGGACAAGGTACACAGGGTCGTGGCCTAGGCATTGTTGAAGGACTAGCTAGTGGCCCTGTACATTACAGCCCTGAACGAAATTCACAAGGCGAAACCGATGGCAAAACTGTTTGGGTTACCGTCGACCCAGGAGCAGATGTAGCCGAGGCTGATGGATCAGCTTTCGATTCTTTCGATATCAACAGTATTCAAGCAATCTAACAGATAGCCCTTCAGTGGACAAACCGCCACAGAAGCGGTATAATCAACCCGTTACGCACTACTCGTTAAGTAGTATTTAGATGCAAAAGCTTCAACTAGCATCTACCTAAAGGAGAATCTAAAGATGGCAAAAGCCGTTAAAGCAAACTTGAAAATGAAAATCAAAGCCGGCCAGGCAAGTGCAGCTCCACCAGTTGGTAGCACCCTTGGTCAGTACGGTGTGAACATGATGGACTTTATTAACCCATTCAACGACCAAACTCGTGACATGATGGGCAAAGTTGTTACTGCTCACATTACCGTTTACGATGACCGTACTATGAGCTTCCGCGTTGTAGCCGAAGCTACCGACGATCGCATTCGCACTGAACTCGGTATCAAAAAAGGTAGTGGCCGTCCAAACAGCGAAAAACTTCCTCAGAAATTAACCCAGGCTCAACTTCAGAAAATCGCTGAAGAAAAAGCTGCTGACATGAATGCAGAAGACGTCGAAGCCATCAAAAAGATGGTAGCCGGCACTGCACGCTCAATGGGTGTTGAAGTCGAAGCTTAATAAACAACTGTTAGTTAGACTCTAACGGACCCCCACCTAAAAGAGATGAGAGCCCAGAAAAGCCTCATCTCTTTTTATGTGAAAGATTTATAGAAAGAGACACTATGGCATTTGAGAAAGTACCCGGTATGGGTTCAGAAGATTATCACCACGTAGAATATGGGCGCGGGCTTGGCCCTCATGACGCTCTGGATTTTGAGGTAAGCGACTTTGAATGGGGACGTGATGACGCTATGCGTCGACGTGCCGCAGCCGCTGCTCACGTTGCCGAAACTCTGAGACCAGTCGTCAGTCAAACACTCGTAATGGCGTAATCGCAGCACTGAAAATAACATAAGCGTGAGTTTGACAGTCACGTAGATTGTGCGATAATATTCATATTATGAGCTCCCGCAATATAATCCTAAGCTCACATCACCATACCCATACTAGGCTTGGGTAATTTTGTTTGATTTATTTTTTAAGCCCCAAGCGGGGCTTTTTTTATTTTAGGAGTTAATTATATGTCTGAAAGATATTTTGAAAGATCATATAGCGAATTTGAACCGCTAGTGAGAGAGATTAAAACGGGGACGAGCACGGCTGAGTTTATAGGGGACGGGGCTGAGTCATCGGTTTGGCGAGTGGCCTTAGATGGGATTAGTTACGCAGTCAAATGTACCAATGTATACAGTTCCAGGGGTCGAAGAAGGGATGTACAGAGAGCGACGGAAGCAAAAATTGAAGCTGGCCTTAGAGGTGTAGGGATACCTGGACTTGAGCAGATTTGCACTGCTTCAGTAGAGGATGGCGTGGTTGTCTATGATTTTGTTAATGGCACCGTCTTGTCTAAGGCAACAGAGGCAGATATGTCGAAGGTGACATCAGAGCACATTACAGCATTCCAAGAGACCGTCTTCCTCGCAACGGAAGCCAGAATCGAAATAGACGGTTGGAACAGTAAGGGAGGCAACGCTTTCTTTAGTCCACAAGAAGGCTTTACGTTAATCGACTATGTAGCGCGAGAAAATATTACCTATAAAGATAATCTCACATTCGCTATCAGGTCACTTGGACAGGCCGGACTAGGACTCAATATTTACTTTCCAGATAGAAGTAATTAGGGTATAATAGACCTATCACTAACTGATTGTGGGAGGTTACGTATCGTAACCATTTGGACCACGAAGGAGAACACACCTATGGCAACAGCCAAGAAGACTGTCGACGAGGAAATCGTAAGTACAGAAGTACTAGAACAGGAACAAGCAAATGGGACTACTGAAGAAAGCACTCAAGCTAGCACTACTAAAGAAAAAGTAGCTAAAGCTGGTAAGCGCAGCGCTAAGGCAATCGCCGAAGTAGAAGAGAAAGAAGCTAAAGAAGAGCGTAAAGCTGTTCGTGCCGAGGCTGAAGCTGAAGAAGCTAGCAAGCCTAAAGTTGCTATTACCCCAACTCGCAGCCGCCTAGAGCGCCGCGGTAAGAACTACCGCAAGTCTGCTGAAGCTATCGAAAAGGACAAAGTATACGTCTTAAAGGAAGCTTTGGACCTAGCAACTAAGACAAGTGGCGTTAAGTTTGACGCTAGCGTTGAATTACACGTAAACCTCGGTGTTGATCCACGCCAGGCCGACCAGAACATCCGTACTAACTTAGTGCTGCCACAAGGTACTGGTAAGAAGATTCGCGTAGCAGTTTTTGCTGACGAAAACACTGAAGGCGCTGACCTTAGCGGTGTAGAAGCGATCACCAAAGAACTTGAAAAGGGTTTGATCAACTTCGACACACTTATCGCAACTCCAGCCAACATGGCTAAGCTTGGTAAGTACGCTCGTTTGCTCGGCCCACGCGGTCTGATGCCAAACCCTAAGAGTGGTACCGTAACTACTGACGTAGCTAAAGCAATCGCTGAAGCTAAAGCAGGTCGTGTAGAATTCCGTGTTGATAGCACGGGTATCGTACACCTGAGCATCGGTAAAGTAAGCTTCGGTGGAGCTAAATTACTTGAAAACGCCAACGCAGTTATGAGCAGCATCCGTGCCGCTAAGCCTGCAAGCGTTAAGGGTAACTATCTGAAAGCTATCCACATTACGACTACAATGGGTCCAAGCATTACTGTTTCTACAAACGAGTAATAGGCCTTAGTTACTAAAAACACCTCCGAGAAATCGGAGGTGTTTTTATATGCGCATAGCTCGAGTCAAAGCGCCCATAGCCCGAGCGAAGCCCGCTGGGCCACCGCTATACACGATGTAGCGATTCTCCCAATCTGGATGATACTTCGCTTTAAAGCGAGTCAGCCCACTAAAACTATAGAAGCGATCGCCATTGGCGTAGATAAACCGTAGAGCCTTCTCAATTACAGTCGTTGTTTCAGGCACTTCATCTAGCCCGGCGAGCGGACAAAGCCCCAGATTAAGTGTCTGACAACCTTCTGCCTGCAGATAATCAATCGCTCCAAGCACCAGGAAGTCATTGCAGTTACCTGGAGCATCTGCACCGCATCGTAGTAGATCATAGTTGGCTGTTGTCGGTTCATATGTCGGTACGAGGTTCATAAAGCCACGAATCATACCATCTGCATCACGTGCGACCACTACACGCGATAGCTGCATGTAGTCCGACGAGTAGCTACCAAGCATAAAACCACGTTCAGCCCGACCAGGACGTTCTAGCCACTCTTGAGAAATTGCCGCTAGATCGCTGAGGATATGTTTGTCCAAGGGGGCCTCGAGCACTTCTGTGCTATATCCAAGTTTCGTGTAGCGATTTCGAATTTGACGGAAATATTTATCATTCCTATGTTCTGTAAAGGTTTGCAAATTAAGCACCGCTTCTTCGCCTATTTTTTGTGCCTTGAATCCAAGATCTTTATAGAGTTCGAGATGATGATCACCAACATGTACAAAAGCGGCACGCCAATCGTTTACAAAACAGAACTCTTGGAATATTCCCCCAAGCATAGCAAACCGTTCAGGGTCTCCAAATGGGTCTCCTACCACTAGTGCAACACCCGCGGATACGTGATACGCGAGTCCAGACTTCCGCTCGGCATCGAAAAAATAATGCTTGTCATGTGGCCATAATTTAAAAAAGTCATCAATGTCACTCGGATACTGGCGCAGCAATTCCTCGGCATGAATTCGATCACGGAGCTGAGGTTTTATACGAAGTCGAATTGGTTGAAAGAAAGCTAAAACAATCGATAAAGCAGCCGCAGCACTAACTGCCGACAAAGAATCCATAAACAGACGCGCTCGCGCTGTATGCGGCACGACGCTCGCCGTAGTAAGGCCAAACTGATCAATCGTTTGATGTAATGCGGTTATAATACTAATTTCTTGATGAAAATCACGTTTATCAAGTAGTATAAACCCCGCCACTCCATAGAGAAGAGCTACGGTAAGTACGGCTAGAGTTATTCGAAGCGCCTGGCGGAAACCAACACGGTCGCTCTGCACCCGGAAGACGTTTCGGTTGACATACAACATGACAAAAACTAGCGCCGGTAACATGAGTCTCATCCCGCTCTCGAACGGATGGAGGCGCATTCCATCGTGATACCTATCAGTAAAAGTACTGAGATTTACTATAAAAACGGTCGCCGATAGCACTAGACCAGCCAGCCAAGCGTTCCGCTTTAGTCTCAATAACAGGGTACCCAAATAGATATATCCCAATCCGAAAAGCACCGGCAACGTAAGTAGCAATTCATGAATATGGTGATGCCCATGAATTTGCAGCTGCCGCATGAGGCTCTCGGCAATACCTAAAAGCCCATATAGGAGCACTAGCCATGCAATCAAGCGGGCATACAGGAGACTAGGGAAGCGTGATTCCATTCTTATTAGTATATAAGGATTTGAGACGCTAGCCCAGTAATCCAAGCTTCCGTACTAGACGAGCCGAACGTAGTCAGATATGGTAGAGCCATGAGACAATACGCAACTTACATTTTCGATCTAGATGGCACCATCACTGACACAACTCAGGTCTGGATTCAGATATTTCGTGACTGTCTTGAACACGTCGGTATAGCGACTGCAGCTATAGCAGACGATGAAATCGCTAAACATACCCATAACTGGGATGCCACCGTCGCACTTGGCGTCAATCCTAACGACCTCTCAGCATTCTCGGCATACGCCACCAAGCTTGCTCACGAACGTCTGGCCAACGCCGAATTGTTCGCGGGCGCCCGTGAGACACTTGAGGTAATTCGTGAGCAGGGTAAAAAATTGGCAATCTTTTCGAGCATGGACCGCGTCATTCTTGAAGCGGCTATAGCCCGTAACAAGCTAGATGAACTTACTTCAGTCATTATTGCCGGTACTGACGTACCTCAACGTAAGCCCTCCCCGGACGGCATTCTGAAAGCCCTCAAAGATTTAGGCGTACCTGAAAATGACTATGAACATGCTATATACATTGGCGACAAATACACCGATATTCAGGCAGCCCAGAGTGCTGGGGTAGATTCGCTATTATTCTATCCTGCTATTCACCAGATAATTTATGACCGAGACACCATCATGCAACACAATCCGACTACGGTCATAACCGACTGGCAAGAGTTGCGGGACTCACTCTAGCCGACAGAGGGAGCTATCTTTACAAACCAACCTGAACCAATCATAATTAGCGCGAGTAAAGAACAGAGGGAAATCATGACAAACGACACTACAGACAACGCCGACGGTTATTACGACGAAGACATAAACGTCGACGAAGAACTCGATCTGAGCTTCTTGGACGAGGATGAAGAAGAGGACAAATAGTCCGCAGCCCTTGCGCGTTGGTCTTGTTATACCCCACATATTTATGCACCGGGAGATTCTCCCGGCTGTTATATTTTCACCCGCCAAACTTGCACTCACACTTGCAACAGGACTACAGGAGTTAGGCGCTGAAATAACAGTATTTTCTCCGGGTCCTATTGATGTGCCTGGGGAAAATATCACTGCAGACCTCTCATTATTCGAGCAAGAACTAGCCGGACGTGATGATACCTATCTGGATCTACTCAAAAAACATCCATTCACATTTGTGACACTCGCACGACAAGTTCAAAGCGAGCTTATTGCACATGCTTATGCAATGGCAAATGCCGGTGAACTAGACGTCATACATATTTATACCAATGAGGAAGACACCGCATTGCCGTTTGCGCAACTCTGTCAAAAACCTGTCGTGTTCACACATCATGATCCATTCAATTTCCTAGTGAAATACAAGAACGTGTTCCCGAAGTATACCCATCTCAACTGGATCTCAATGTCATACGCACAGCGTCGTGGGATGCCGGCTAGCACTAACTGGGTAGGGAATATCTACCATGGGTTGTCAGACTCGACGCTGCGTCCAGTCGAAAATCCAGCTGATAATTACATCGCATATCTCGGGAGGATTATCGAACCAAAGGGCGTACACTTAGCGATCGCCGCCGTACTAGAATACAATCGTCGTAATCCTAGCACGCCTTTACGTCTTAAGATTGCCGGTAAACATTACGCTGGACATTCCAAAGACTCGTACTGGCAAGAACAGATCGAGCCGCAGATCGACGAGCAGATCATAGAATACGTAGGTTTCGTAAATACACCGGAAGATAAACGCGAGTTTCTCGGCAACGC
>CAZBLZ010000003.1:5060-22915 GCA_964493045.1 uncultured Candidatus Saccharibacteria bacterium | reverse complement strand
GCCGCATCTAGGTGGTTGGTATATAGATGAGCATTTCCAGCTGAAACAATCAATTCACGTGCTTCAAGCCCCGTTAAATGCGCAACCATGTGCAGTAGTAATGCGTATTGTGCAATATTGAATGGTGCACCCAAAAATACATCCCAAGAGCGCTGGTACAATTGCATGCGCAGCTTACCCTTAGTGACGTCAAATTGGAACATAGTGTGACAAGGCGGCAGACGCATCTCTTTGAGCTCGCCAGCGTTCCAAGCACTCACAATAATACCCTTGGAGTGAGGATTGTTTTTTATCTCGTCAATTGCCCACTGCAGCTGATCAAATTCAGTACCATCTGGTCGTTGCCAGTGACGCCACTGCACGCCGTACACGCGACCTAAATCATTACTGCCTTCGTGCAGGAAACCATCCCAGTAGTTGATCTTGTGGTCGTGTAAGTAGGTAACATCTGAGCTACCGGCTACAAACCAGAGTAGTTCGTGAAGCATGATTTTAAATGGCATTTTCTTGGTAGTTAGTAGTGGAAAACCAGCACGCATATCAAAATGCAGCTGTGTACCAAAAATGGATTTAATTCCATGGATACCACGAGTTGGTTTGCCCTTACCATCTTTTAAGATTTCGGCCATTAGCTTCAGGTATTCATACTCCGGATGTGTCATGTCAGGAATTATAGCTAAGCACTTCGGTCGTGTACACTAAGTCTCATGGCTTCACCGGAGTTAATCAAAAGAATTTTACAACGATACGATCGCCAAGCGGTACATATTTCCGCCATACAGACTGGCTACCGTAGTGAAATCTACCCGGTTCAATTCGATAACGATACAGACGGAACGGTTATTTTATACAAGCGAGAGCCGGGAATTATTCGGCGAATCCAAAATGCCAATCGCATTGGCAATACATTATCTGAACTTGGGTTTCCGGCACGTCGCACGTTAGATAGCCGCATCGTACTATTACAATCGACCAGTTCTAAGACGTATGCAGCACTCTATAACTATCTACCTGGCACGACCATTCCATGGGAGGCCTACACTATGGATCATATCAAGCAGCTTGGGGCTGTAATGAGTAATGTGCATAGTGCGCTCGCAGGGTTAGACCAACAAAACCTGCCGAACGTGCACGATGAATATCATGAAATCTGCACTCGCATGGAGCGATATTTCATTCAACCTGAGATAGAGGGTGCAATGCTCAACAAATTAGAACTATTGCCTCCACGCATTGGCCACTTCTTCCCACTTCTAGCCAAGCTTGGCTCTAAAGCCACGCATCACCAGCAACCACTCCATATGGATTTCGTACGGGGGAACATATTGTTTACCCAGGACTCGAGTCAAATCAGTGGTATCTTAGATTTCGAAAAAACCTCCTGGGGTCATCCGCTATTCGACATAGCGCGAACATTGGCCTTTTTACTCGTAGACTGTAAATACAAACCTGAAGCCAAAATTCGCAAATACTTCTTAGACTCTGGTTATCAAAAACGTGGTGCAGCCGAACTCGTAGACAAGCAATACCTAGAACCATTACTAGATCTATTTCTAACATACGATTTCTATAAGTTCTTACGGCACAACCCCTACGAATCATTGCATGAGAATGAACATTTCACGCGTACCCGCGATCTTTTGATTACGCGCGGAATCCTACGAGAGAGCAAAAGAGACGTGCTAAACAAAAATATGGTACAGTAATCTACAACAAAGCTTATAGGTATTTGAGGTAACAACACGATGGCCACGACTTGGAAAAAACGACTGATCGCGCAGAGCGACCTAATGACACTGCACGAAAAACTAGAAGAGAAGGGCAAGAAGATTGTCTTTACGGCTGGCTCATGGGATCTACTGCATGTTGGCCAATGTCGCTACCTCGAGGAAGCAAAAGCTCGAGGAGATATTCTAGTCGTTGGCGTAAGTAGCAACGAGGCTATCAAACGCGTTAAAGGTCCAAACAAACCGATCTTGGACGAAAAGATCCGTGCCGAAATGCTTACATATCTACGCTCGGTGGACTTCGTTACCATCTTGCCCGAACCAAGCTGCACACCTTCACTTGGTCTACTTCAACCTGACATTTTCATAACTGTCAAAGAAGACTGGGCTGCGGCATACAAAGAGTCTAAGGAATATAAAACAGTTACTAAATACGGCGGTGAAGTAGTGGTCGTAGATCGCCAATCAACTGCACTTTCAACTACCAAAATCGTCCAACGTGCTATTGGCGGTGAGCTTGGCGACGTCTTTAAAGATTTCATGGAATTACGCAAGGACCCACTGAAAGAACGATGAGCCTAACGCCAGAACAACAAAAAAAGCAGGAATATTACCGCGATGCCCGCACCGGCGGATATTATGACAAAATTTGGCAGAGCGTTGGCAAATGCGTCTTTTGTGATCTACGCGAAAAATACATAGTTCTAGAAGAAAATGGCATGGTGCTCACTGTAGCGCTCTATGCATACATTGACGGCAACGTCATGATTATTCCTCGTCGACACGTAAAATCCGTCAAAGAGCTCACACCCGAAGAATGGCAAACTGCTCGTAAATTTATGTACATTGCCAAGAAAATTATCCGTAAAGTCTACGGTATAAAAGGCGTGCAGTATTTAATCCGTGACGGTGGCATTGAAGCTCAAAGTACCGTCTCCGACCACCTGCACATACATGTCATTCCGTTTGATGCACCAGATTTAAGTGTCTGGAACTACCGTACGCTCAAACATACACCGTATGAAAACGCCGAGATGTTCAGGGCGCAGAAGAAGAAAATCACAGAGCTTAGCAAGCGATTCGAAGAAAAGTACAGTGAAGATGACTAGCACTGCATTTGACTGGTCAGAACTGGCATTTGGCAGCAAAAAGCCACTCAAAGAATTGGATGCCATTTTTATTGCCGCTCCACGCGAAGTATCGGCAGCTCGCTTTAAACAACTTATACAGACTTACTTACCGAAAGGGAACATTGTCTTAGGAGTAGCTAAAGAGCCATACATCAAAGGATTCGAAGATCAGCCACAATTTCGCACACTACGACAAGAAGACGTACAGTCTATTATCGATAAGGTCAATATTGCGAGCAAGAAGCATCAGATATACGTACTACATTACTTCCAGCGAGACTTTGCGCACATTATAGAAAAGATTCCTTTTAAACACGTTGCACTTATAAACGGATCTTGGAAATACTCTTTTCATACTCTGCCGCAGTACTACATTTTAGCCAATCAACGCACATCATTTGAGCTCATTTCACCATTTGCTAGCGAGCAAGAAGCGCATGACTATGAAGCACGTGTTATGCCAGAAATCGAAGCAAATCATCCATTCCAGCCTGGTGTCTATAGTGAACAAGAAATGATTGCCAAGGCGAGCGAAGTGGCACGATATTCGTTTGATTACGCATTCCAAACAGGTGTCACTCTTGGTAGATTGAGCGGCGACAAGTACGACCTACTGGCTTGGTCTTATAACCGTATCGTGCCATTCCAAACCTATGCAATGCACAATGGCGCATCTCGAGAAATACATTTTTCGCCACCTCACGACTTAAATCACTATGATGCTGTACATGCTGAAGTCGAGCTGATCGTAGCTGCCGGCAAAAAAGGCCTAGACCTCACCGGAACTACATTATTCATCAACTTACTACCATGCCCGAATTGTGCTCGTATGTTTGTAGAAACAGACATTAGCGAATTCGTTTATACTGAAGATCATTCAAATGGTTACGCCGTGCATATGCTCGAAGCGGCAGGTAAAAAAGTAAGGAGGCTCGCATGAAAGTATTTATTATAGCCGCTGTAACGGCCGACGGGTTTATTGGGAGAGACAGCGGGCACACAGCCGACTGGACGGGTAGCGAAGATAAGAAAGTTTTCGTGCGTCTCACTAAAGAAGCCGGCACCATGATAATGGGTTCACGTACTTTTGATACAATCGGTCGAGCCCTGCCAGGCAGACGCAACATTATCTACACCAGCCGATCAGAAGCCTATGCGGACGTAGAAGGAGTTGAGACAACAAACGAATCACCAACAGAGCTCATTACTCGGCTCGAAGAGGAAGGTGTTCAATCAGTTGCCATCTGTGGCGGAACTAGCATATACGATATGTTCATGCGCTCCGGCCTCGTCACCGAGTTGTATCTCACGGTCACACCGGTCGTATTTGGTACCGGTGTACGACTCTTTACTAGCTCACTTTCAAGTCAACTAGAGTTACTCGAAAATACTACTCTAGGCGACGATGCAGTCCTGCTCCATTACGCTACAAAAGCGTAGATTTACAAAACGGGGTACATTTTACGTCGTTATAAGCCTTGCGCAATACTTTTGACAGCCTGTACAATCCTAGTACTATTCCAATTAAGGCGTAAGAAGAGGGGAAAGTAATGGCGGATACTACAGAAGCTCGGTTGGGTACCGGTCTGTTCTTGTGCATCGAGGGTGGTGATGGATCTGGCAAAAGCACTCAGTACGAGTTGCTCACGAATCGTATAAAAAACGAAAGTCACCCGCTATTCCAAGTGCAATTCCCCCGCTATGGTCAGCCTTCTGCCGAGTTAGTTGAGCTCTATTTGCACAATGAATTCGGTGACGCCACAACTCTCGACCCACGTTTAGCTTCTTTGCCATACGCGATTGACCGCTTAGCCGCCAGCAGTGGAATCCGGGAAGCACTCGCAAGTGGCACTACAGTACTCGCCGGACGTTTCACCGCCTCCAACATGGCTCACCAGGGTGCCAAATTTTCCGACCGCGCTGAGAGGATAGCTTTTTTCACCTGGCTCGAAAATCTCGAACACACTATCATGGGGATTCCTCGGCCCGATTATCATTTTGTACTCCACTTGCCAGCACGTATCGCCTTAGAACGCATTTCTAATCGTGATGACGGCACTGCTGCGGGCAAGAAAATCGACGGACATGAGACAAGCCTTGACTACCAAGAACGAGCAGAGCAGACATACTTAGACCTTGTAGCTACATTCCCTGACCGTTTTGGCCTGATTGAATGTATGGATGGCAATCGAGCACGTACTCCAGAAGAAATTCACGAAGAAATCTGGGCAAAAGTAAAAGGACTATTCCATGAGTAAAGGCGCCTACATTGCAATCGAAGGAATACCTGGAGCAGGTAAGAGCACACTTATTCAGATGCTCGCCCAAGAACTACAGGCCGCAGATAAACCCGTTCTCACACTCGCAGCAGCAGACAAACCGACTGATCTAACCGCGCAAACAATTAGCCGCATAATTGAGGATCCGCGATATCCATTAACTACCCAAGCAGAAGTCCTACTCTACAATGCAGCCCGCGCCCAATCCATTGATAAGATCCGTGCTTCAGTCGAGGCAGGCGTAACATGCATCGTCGACCAAAGTTACCTAAGCGTACTTGTGCGTGAGTACTACGGCCACGGTACAGTAACTGATTACTCTGCTGCAGATGAAATTATCAGATTCGCTACGGGAGCTCTGCAACCTGACTTAGTAATTGTCTTAGATACTCCCGTTAATACTGCGAAGGGTCGACTTTCTCCAAGTAACAAAACGCCGGAATTCAGCGAAGCGCAGCTTGAACGAGTGCGCGCAGGCTTTCTATGGGAAGCAAAACAACGAAGTATACCTGTAATATATGCTAACGACCCTGTAGAGACCGTCTTTGAACATGTAAAGAGCTATGCCCAAAACGTAATTACCGCACTCAAACCAAAGCAAGAAGCAGGGGATTTGAAGCGCGAAGTTTCGTCTGTCGCTGAGGTACTCGCCACTCATCCAGTAAGCACCAAGACCGAGTCTCAAGAGGCTTCTGCTCCTACTTCTTCCAAGACCGAAGCCACGACAGAGACAAACACAGGGCAAACCCCAACAGCCATTAGTAACTCTTCCGAACGGAATCCTTCGCTCACCCTGGGACAGGGTAGTATCCTGTTAGCCTCACAGCTTAACCAACTATCACCACTCTCATACACCATATCGACCAGGCGTTTTAGCCAAAAAGGCCGAGGTGCTCGCCGTCCATATTACATACCCGAAAACTTACAGGGCAAACTACGCAACAATTACATTCGTACACTCGATCAGATATTCGACACATATACACATCTCAGCACAGAGCTGACCGCCTACATTCGTAGTACAAGTAATACTCCCAAGGACCAACAGACTAACAGGTGGCAAGCCAACACAAAAGCTCAAGCACGCGACACACTTGAAGCACTCTTGCCAATAGCCACTACTTCGGCGATCGAGCTACACACATCGCCTCATACTGTCCAAAACATCATCATAGGACTTGAGAATAGCGGCCTACCAGAAGCTCGTAAAGCAAGCCAACATTTCTTGAACACAACACTCAGCACTCTCCCGCCATCCGCCAGACAAAGTCTAGTCAATTCAATCGGCACTGCAGTAACACACCACACGAATGCAAATGCAGCAGTTACACAACTTGCGAACCAGCTCCTGCCTGGCGGCCATGCCAACCCGGCCCAGGGCGTAACACTTACCAGCTATACACCCCGCAACGAGCTCGATGCCATAACGGACATGCTGTATGCGCATAGTGATTTACCGTTCCAGGAACTAAGCCAAACCATCTCCTCATGGTCATACGAACAAAAGTTAGCAACATTCAAAGCATACGTAGGGGAACGGTCGTCCATGAGCGTACCAGGGCCTGCACTTGAGGCAATAACCTACAGTTTTGACATAGTCAGCGACTACCGTGCCTTCCATAACCTAGGCAAACAAGGTGGGGCGGAGAGACTTTCTTGGCAGCCTGTAACACCGCGCATAGGCTATAGCACACCCAACCTTATCGAGCAGGCAGGCTTAAGTGACGCGTTCGCTCAATGTTTTGATCTAAGCCTGTTGCTTTATAGCGAACTTCAAGCTGCCGGGCACTACTCAGAAGCACAGTACGCAACATTACTCGGTCATAAAATGCGTTGGAACGTAACTTACAGCGCACGTACGCTATTCCGTTTGTATGCGCCAGAATCCCAACAGACTAGTACGCTCGGCTACCGTAACCTATTAAATAGGCTGCACGCTGCGATTTCGGAAGTACATCCGCTTCTTGGAGAAATGATTCGTCCTGCTAGTCAGGTAACCCCTAGCTCGAATCTCACCGCAAGCGCTAGCTCCCGCTAGAAGACGTAAGATCAGTCAATGAGTGATTTATAGCACAGCATTGTTGACGTACTATAAACAAAAGCGTAAAGTAGGTAACACTATGAATACTTTTGTGAAGCAACTCATTATTGCCCTCAGCCTCTCAGGGCTGCGCTTCGCTACGGTTGAAGCCTCGCGACAATAATAGTCGCAGAAGTGCAGTCCTAAAAAACAGAAGCAGGCTTCAACCATGGAGTCTGTTTTTTAAATCAAGGAGCAAGAGAAAATTATGACAACTACTTTAGAGCATGCGGGTTCATTCGCTGACACTGGAGAATCGTTTGGAGATCGTCAGGCCTTTCTCGATATGCTAGTTGCGTATGCAGGAAATGCAGCCGTTGGCGCAACATATCATGAAGAAGGCGCCACTGACCAAAACCAATTCCCTCAAACTGATTAAACACTACCTACGAACCGAGCCAACTTGACGTCCGCGTGTCAGCATCACTACAATGTAGCCATCCTGACACCGGACTAGAGCCGGCTTTTAACTTGAAACGAGACTATGTATACCCCTGAGCAAGATGAGCTTCTTCAGAAGATTGAAGAGCTCGTAGCAATTGAATCCATCGCTGATAAGCCAACAGAGCTGCAAGCTGCACTCGATTACGTCGAGCATTTTGTGCGCAGCCGAGTACCCGATATAACCGTAGAACATTTCGAAAGCAGCGGTAAGCCCAGCTTTCTAGCATACCGCGGCTCAATACGCCCGAACCGCTTTCGTATTATATTAAATGGTCATGTTGACGTCGTGCCAGGGGGCCCTGAACAGTTCAAGATGCAGCGTACTGGCGATACCTTAAGTGGTCGTGGCGTGTATGACATGAAAGCAGCAACCCTAGTCCTAGCAGAGCAGTTCTGTGATTTCGTGGAGCAAACCCCGCTAGATCTTGGACTTCAGATCGTTACGGACGAGGAAAGCTCCGGACACTACGGCACATTACACCAGATAGAGCAGGGAGTTCGTGCTGACCTCGTAATATGTGGCGACTGTGGCCGTTTACCTGGCAACAATACCATTGCGAACCAAGCTAAAGGCGTAGTCATAGTTAAGCTCACCCTTAAAGGACAGAGCGGCCACGGCGCCTACCCATGGCGAAGTAAAAATGCAGCGCTACTAGCAGCGAATTTTGCTACACAACTTCAAAAATACTACCCGCAACCCACGGAAGCGACGGACCGTACCACTATTACTATCACCAAATTACAAGCGGTCAGCGGGGGCGTTAGCAAAGTCCCAGACGAAGCAGTTATCACCTTAGACTGTCGGTATGCTGCAGACGATCTTAACTTCGTCGATAAAGCCCGCTTCTTAGAGTTGCTTGCCGACATCGACCCTGCAGCCACCGTGACTGAGTTCGTGACTTTTTCCGCGCCAATGCTTGCGCGCATAGATAATCCGCTATTGCAGCAGCTCAAAACCGCCGCCGAAACAATAGAGGAACAACCATTCTCATTCACCACTAACAATGGTACTGGCGACGGACGCTTCTACACTGCAGTTGACTGCGATGCCTGCGAATTTGGCATACCCGGCGAGGGCCAGCACAGTGAGAATGAGCTCATCTCCATAGCAGCACTTAATACGTATCGTGAGATCATGAAGTTATTCTTAGAACAGACGAGTACGAGCTACCCCGAGAGAGTATTAAGCCCACAAGACGACGTTGACCTTGTAGCCTCTGTCTGATACAATATCCGAGTTACCAAAGACAGTAGCGAGCAGCAATGCTTTAAGAAGGCTACCGAGGCTAGCGAAATCTTTTTGTTTTCGAGCACAATCTCGTAGAAAGAGCTTTTGGTACGCCAAAGGCTCTTTTCTTTGTAACGTAGAACCTGTTTGAAGGGAAAAGGTCGATCTCCCATATTTCAAACAAAACAAATAATGTAATAGGAAACTATACATGGCATTAAGCAAACCACAGAAGAACGATGTAGTATCCGAGATTTCGGATCTATTGGCTGATTCTAAAATGACTGTTGTTGCCCGTTACCAGGGTACAACTGTGAAGGCACTACAAGCTTTGCGCCGCGAAGCTCGTGCCAATGGTACCAAGGTTAAGGTTGTAAAAAACCGCTTGGTTATCAAAGCCGTACAAGCAAACGATACTTTGAAGGAAGCTGATACCAGCGAACTACAAGGAATGTTGCTATACGCATTTAACGCTGAAGACGAAGTCGCACCTGCCCAAGTTTTGAACACATTCGCTAAGAAGAACCCTACGCTTGAATTCGTAGGTGCTCTGACCGGCGAAGGTAAATTCATTGGCAGCGATGACGTTAAAGCTCTCGCTAACTTGCCAAGCAAGAACGAACTGGTCGCCCAGGTTGTTGCAACATTGCTGTCACCTGTACACGATGTTACCAACGGTCTTTCAGGCAACTTGCACGCGTTACTTGACGGTGTAGAAGCAAAAGCTACCGCTTAAATTTTATTTTTGAAAGGATAAAAGTAATGGCTGATATTAAGAAATTGGCAGAAGAGCTTACTAAGCTAACTGTCCTCGAAGTAAACGAACTAAAGAATGTCCTTAAGGACGAATACGGCATCGAGCCAGCTGCTGCAGCTGTTGCTGTTGCTGCAGCTCCTGCTGAAGGTGCTGCCGCTGAAGACGCTAAGAGCGAATACGACGTTATGTTGAAAGACGCTGGCGCACAGAAAGTTGCTGTTATTAAGGCTGTTAAGGAATTAACTGGTCTTGGTCTTGGCGAAGCTAAAGCTGTTGTTGACGGTGCTCCAAAAGTTGTACTTGAAAAAGCTGCTAAGGATGACGCTGAAAAGGCTAAAAAAGCTTTGGAAGACGCCGGCGCTACTGTCGAACTCGTCTAATTTCTTTTTTAAAGAAATTCAAAAAACACCCGGGAATCTCCCGGGTGTTTTTTAGTATAACCGCAGTCGTACCTAACCCAGTCCTAGAGGGGATATTTACTTGCATTTTATAAACTTTTATACTATAGTATACGAGTTCCAAAACTGGAGCACCGCAATCCGTCCATCCCTACACTTGGGAGTCAGACATGCCCGCATTCGGCAGCTCGAACTCGTTCGGTCCGTTCAGTCTCTTCAGCCCGTTCGGTCCGTTCGACACATCCAGCCCGTACACCTCTGACATCGTCGTCGAGGAGCACGAGCACTACAGCCTGCAGGAGACCCCCTCCGAGGCCATCAAAGACCTGATGTCGGTCTACGGTGAAGACACGGCGATGAGGGACCTGATCGAGAAGATCTTCGACAAGGACAAGCCGCAGTCGCGACACATCAAGTACACGGTCTGCGTCATCAAGCTCCGCGTCAACCTCCTGTGCTACGGCACGCCCGCCGGGACGTCCTACCTGAACATGACCCGACTGCAGATCGCCCCGAGGCGTACCTGGCACACTCGCTTCACGAGCCACCCGGGCGGCAGCGTCACGCAAGACTGACCTGAGGCCTGACCCGGTGGGGACACATGATGAGCTTCTGCTCGTGTCCTCACCGGTGGCAGGTGTTTCATAGTTAGTCATGGTGTATGCCTGAAGATTGTTTGTTGTTTATTTTTTAATCTGTACGCAAGTACACCGCTTGAGCCTTCGCTCGCCTTTTAAAAAATATACACGGACGGATTGCACTTACTTATACATACCCCCATTTACTAAACGTGAATACTGGATTTTATTACAATTTTATAGTATAATATATAGGTTTTCGAACTATCGAGAGCAACGCAATTCGTCCGCCCATCAGCTCATTGAGCTAGGGAAGAGGAAGTACATGTCTGCGACAGCAGCTAAGGTCCTGGTATCGATCAGTGTCGTACCCGGCAAAACCACACTACACGTCACCGACCCGATTCCGTTCAGCGGCGACACGTTCCAAGGCGCTCGTGCCCTCACGACCATCGAGAAGCAGCGCATGCTGGAAGCGGCCATCGCCACGAAGGCTCACTTCGGAAGGCAGAGGACTTACGGCCAGCACTTCACCTCGCAGGAGGTCGTCGGAGAGTACGTCAGTCAGCTCAACGGCATGTTCCTGTGCCTCGGCAGCAGGATCGTCGTCGAAGCCGCATGATGTAGCACGCGATACCCGGCCGGCTGAAGGGCTTCACTTTCCGAGCATTCGCTCACCCTTCAGCCGGCCGCACGCAGCCTTAAATGTTAAATATATCCTTTGGATTTTTATATACACGATTACTTGAGCTCATGCTCGCCTCTATATATAAAACTTACACCGGACGAATTGCACTTACTTTATATAGTCTACTCATACAGTAGGACATTTGACAGATTTTATACCAACAGTACGGTAAGCGTTTTTACAGCAAATCCACATCAGTAAATGGTACCCTGAAACTGTTCTCATCAGAGAACAGCAATCCGTCCGTTTTACTCGCACATGGAAGCAAGGGCGCAACTCCGTGAACAACACCCAAGACCGTATGCCACCACCCCCACGGCTACGCGTCATCCCTGACGTAACAAACGGACTGAGCATACAGTTCAGCCCTCCGCCGGCAATAGCTGGCAGGCCTGACGACATAATCCACAACCTCATTCGACGAGCAGTCGGTGAAATATACGACCAACAGACCGTGAGCCACAGTCTGGAAAACCCGCGCTGGGTTGTCGATCCCGAGACCAGATCCTTGACCGCCGATCTCGGACCACACGTCACTGGCAAAGAGTTCGTCATAATAGCCATCTGTAGGGAGGTGGACTACCTCCTAAGTGAGGCTAGCGTTAGAGTCTGTACACAGATTGTCTAGCCCCACATAGCCGCCAGGCGGGCGAAGCACAGCATCCCCACCATGTACACTTCGCCCGCAAGGTGCAAACCCCTTCCACTTACAGCCATTGCTGAGACTCGGACGGATTGCACTTACTAGGGCGAGTCTGACTTATCCACAACTTTCCCTCGGGAGATAGTCATATCTTTGACTTGATTTTGAGAGTATGATACGGTAAAGGCAAAGAGTGGAACAGATAAACCTGAGGTGAGACAGAAAACGAGACAAAAGACATGGCAGACGTACCAGAAAAACAAATTAAACGACTCCGCGCACTCATCCAAGAGGCCGAAACTAACCTAGCAGCCGCCAACGAGCTACTAATTAGCTTGGTCGGCGACGACGAAAAGGTTCAGGCTAAGGTTACTGATGATGTATTAGGCAAAGTGATTGAAGGTGTATTTGACGGTCAGAATATGGTCGGCTCAGACAGCAAGACATATCCTGTACCCGCTAACTACGCCAGCAAATCCAAGCTCGTACAAGGTGACATCCTAAAGCTAACCATCGCAGATGACGGTGCATTTTTATACAAGCAAATTGGTCCGATTGCCCGCAAGCAAATTGTCGGCACCCTAAAACTCGAAAATGGCCACTACTTCGTAGCTACGGGTACTCGTGAGTTCCGTGTACTACTCGCCAGCGTAACCTACTTCAAAGCTAAGCCTGGCGACCAGGTCAGCGTGAACGTCCCAGAAGACGACTCTCAAGCTGAGTGGGCTGCACTCGAAGCTGCACTTTAAGCCCAGTGTGAGATCAAAACGGTCCAAGGGACCGTTTTTTAATATCGCTGAAAAGTACAACAGACGCACAAGATAACAAAGAGGTATACTGTAAGAGACTATGGGGCAAGCACTCTACCGGAAATACCGGTCGAAATCTTTAGGTGAGATCATCGGCCAGGAACACGTGACAACGACGCTTAAGAACGCTTTAAAAGCAGGGCGGGTAAGTCACGCTTATTTGCTGAGTGGCCCTCGAGGTACTGGCAAGACTTCAATTGCTCGAATCCTCGCACATGAAATAAACGGGCTGCCTTACGACGATAAAGCTCACTTGGATATCATTGAAATTGACGCTGCAAGTAACCGCAGAATTGACGAAATTCGTGACCTTCGTGACCGAGTTAGCACCGCGCCGGCTAACGCCAAATATAAGGTGTATATCATTGATGAAGTCCACATGCTGACACGCGAGGCTTTCAATGCACTCCTTAAAACTCTCGAGGAACCGCCAGCCCATGTTGTATTCATCTTAGCTACTACTGAAGCGCATAAACTGCCTGAAACTATCTTAAGTCGTACGCAGCGATATAGTCTGCATCCTGTAGCATTGCCACAGGTAGTCGAACATTTACGCACAATTTCCGACGGTGAAAAACTTCAGATTGACGCCGATGCCCTTGAACTTATCGCTGAACATGGTGAGGGAAGTTTTCGTGACAGCATCAGCCTACTTGACCAGGCGAGCAGCGTTAGCGACCACATCACCCGTGCCGATGTAGAACAGATTCTAGGACTTGCCCCCGCCTCGTACATTATTGCACTCGCCGCTGCACTCGTCACAGGCAGTTCTGCATCCGTAGTCACCACACTAACAGAGCTACATACTCAAGGCTACGAACCAGCTGCAATTGCTCAGCAATTAGGTGCCCACCTACGTACTGAATTACTAGAAGGACGAGCAGCTAGCCCCGAAGCAACATTACAGTTACTACAAAAACTGCTCGACGTACCCGCAGCTCGAAACCCACGCCAGCTGCTTGAAATTGTTTTACTACAAACCGCTTTGCCGCCTGCTGGAATTGCTGCCGTGCAGACAGTGGCGCAACCCGTCACAGCCGCGCCTGCACCCGTAGCCAAACCAGCAATACAACCTACAGTTACGACTCCTGTTGCGGCGAAGCCCGCTCCAGCAGCAGCCCTACCAACTCCGCCAAAACCAGCCCCACAAGTGGCTGTCGAACCTGTACCTGAAGTACCACCAGCTCCTAGTGAACCCGTCACTGACATCACCGAGCTGTGGCAGCAGACCCTCGGCGAGATCAAGAATCAATACAATACGTTATACGGCATCGCCCGTATGGCGCAGGTTGAAATGCGAGGCAATGTTGTGATCATCTCCCTCAAGTTTGTCTTTCACCAAAAGCGCCTGAACGAAGCTAAAAACCGCAAAATATTCGCTGAGGTAATGGAACGACTCTACGGCCAACCTATAGAAATCACCTGTATCGTCGCCGAGAATGTCAAAGCCACGAGTGAAGGGGCGCCTAGTGTTGATGCCATAAGCGATATTTTTGGCGGCGCCGAACTGGTACAATCTTAACCAACCAATATGCCTCCACAGAACAACCCCACTCCACCACAGAACATTGACGCAGAGGCCAGTCTCCTTGGCGCTATTCTTATTGATGCTGATGCCATCGTAAAAATTGCTGACAGTATTAGCGAACAAGATTTTTACGATCAACGACATGCTCGTATCTACGAAGCGCTTCAAGCCCTGTATGAAAGACGTTCACCTATCGATGTGCTGACGCTAGCCGACCAACTTAAGGGTACTGGCTTTTTGGATATGGTAGGGGGGCCTGCATATCTGACTGAGCTGACAAACTACGTTCCGACCGCATCACACGTAGAACAGTACGCTGATATCGTGGCCCAAAAGGCACTGCGTCGACGCCTCATCACTGCTAGCCAAGATGTAGCCGTCTTAAGCCAAGATGAATCAAAATCATTGAAAGAACTAATCGAAGAGGCAGAAACTCGCCTATTTGAAGTTAGTAAGCAGCATGTGAAGCAAACGGTCGTGGGGATTGATGAGATCTTAACCGAGAGTTTCGAACGCCTAGACGACCTCCACAAGGACAAAAAGAAAATGCGCGGTATCCCAACTGGTTACCGAGATATGGATGAAACACTCGCAGGGCTCCAACGCTCCGACTTATTCATCCTGGCAGCTCGACCATCCATGGGTAAGACCGCTTTCGTATTGAACTTGGCTCATAACGTCGCCGTCGACGCCAAAGAACCAGTACTCATTTTTAGTTTGGAAATGAGTAAAGAACAGCTTGTCGACCGTCTACTTTCAATGCAATCAGGCGTTGACGCTTGGGCGCTACGTACCGGTAATCTAACAGACAATGACTTCGAACGCCTTGGTGAAGCTATGGGTGTGTTGGGTGAAGCGCCAATTTATATCGATGACACTCCAGGTATTACCGTAAGCGACCTCCGTACTAAAGCTCGTCGAGAGGCTCATCTTCGTCCACCAGGCCTTATTATTGTCGACTACTTGCAGCTTATGAGTGGTGGTAGTCGATTTGGTGGGGATGGCAACCGCGTACAGGAAATCTCAGAGATTTCCCGTGGGCTTAAGGGTGTTGCCCGTGAATTAAATGTGCCTCTGATCGCCCTTAGTCAGCTAAGCCGTTCGGTGGAAAGTCGTAGCCCACAGATTCCTCAGCTATCTGACCTTCGCGAGTCTGGCTCTATTGAGCAGGATGCCGATATCGTGGCCTTTATTTACCGCGAGGACTATTACAACCCTGAAACTGAACGCAAAAACATCACTGATATCCTCATCAAGAAACACCGTAATGGTGCTCTTCGCAACATAGAGCTATATTTCGACAAAGACAAACAACGTTTCCGTTCACTCGATACCAGCCATGGTGGGACTCCATTCGACGATTAAAATCCTGTATACTACCTAGTAACGGTTATGAACAAAATTGCTGAATATTTTTACAAAAGCTGGCGCGGCGCAGTGCTTATCTTATGTCTAGCGGCGGTAGCGTTCGTCTTATACTTTCACCGCCTAGGAGAGCTACTGCCAGGTTATGCAAACGTTGAAGTTAGTAGCCTAAACAACGCAAGCGACTGGCATCACATTGTTACCGACCCGTTAAATGCCCCTTACAAAGTATGCGTCTGGCTCCTTACGGCTGTTCACCATTCAAGTATATTAGCTACTCGGCTTGTCGCGGCTAGTTTCGCAACGTTATCAGGGTTAATATTCTTTGCGATCTTACGCATGCGCAGCCATTTCTACATGGCCCTATTAGGAACAGTATTATTTGTGACTTCAGCCGGGCTGATGCACTATGGTCGTCTCGGTAGCGCACAGATTCTGCAGACAGCTGTACTCGCACTTATGGCAGCCATACTGTATTACCAAAAGCTTACATCACATCGGGTACTAGCAAGCTACGGCCTAATCATACTCTTAACCGTCCTTTGGTATATTCCGGGCATTGTCTGGTTTGAGTTATTCGGCGTCGTCCTCCTAAACCAGGGTATTCGCCGTCGGTTAGGTACTGCGGCACTCAAACATAAAATAGGCTGGGCTTTGATCAGCCTAGCTTTTTTAGCACCGCTTGTTCTGGCATGCACAAAACAACCCGCTCTTATAGGTACAGCTCTTGGGCTTCCACATGATTTGCATGCGCTCACTCATGTCGCGACTAACCTATGGCATGCGTTACTCAGTATTGGTATCCGCAGTACCGGTGACCCGCTCTATAACGTAGGGCATGTGCCATTACTCAACACGGTTGAACTCGCCCTTGGCGCTATTGGCTTGTACGTACATGTGCGTCACGAACGATCTGATCGCAGCATCTTTTTAATTGGATCACTCATGCTTAGTATTCTACTGATCAGCTTAGGTGGAGCAGTGGGGTACGCCTCTTTAATACCACTGCTATATCTACTTATCGGACGAGGAGTCAATCACTTGCTTGGCCGTTGGTTTACCGTATTTCCTCGTAACCCAATCGCTAAAGCAGCTGGCATAGTGTTTGTGTGTGGCATGTTATTCTTCTCAGTCCTCTACCAAGTACGGTCATACTTCGTGGCTTGGCCTCATACTGACCCCACCAAACAAGTTTTCATCAACAAACCCAACAACTCTTAGCTAATCTGTTACAATAGAATTATTGAAAAAGGAGTGTGTAGACTATGAGTCGTTTTGACCAAGCTAAGATGCTAATGCGCGTAAAGAAAATCCAGAAAGAACTGCAGAAGCAGGTGATTTCAGTAGAGCAGGGTGACGGTGCTGTACGCGTCGAAATCACTGGCGAACAGAAGATTAAGAAAATCCACATTGACCCTAAGCAAGTCGACTTATCTGACATTGCACAGCTCGAACGCTGGATCGAAGATGCAGTTAAAGACGCTATCCAGCAGAGTCAAAAGATTGCTGCTGAAAAGATGCAACCAATGATGGGTGCACTCGGCGACCTCGGCCTCTAGATTCATCCATGGCAGAGCTTCTTCCGCCAGCGCTTACGAATTTGATTGAAGCGCTTGGTAATCTTCCTGGTGTAGGTCCGCGCACTGCAGAGCGGTATGCGTATTTTTTGGTGCGCCGCGAACCGGCAAAAGCAGAGCAGCTCGCTCATGCGCTAACCGGTTTACATAGCGGCGTGCGCTATTGTCCAAAGACGTTTGCACTCATCGCCGCAGATCAAGAAGTTTCGCCGCTCTATGCAGATCCTCGCCGTGACCGTACCGTGGTAGCAGTCGTTGCTGAGCCACTCGATATTGTCGCCCTTGAAAAAACCAATAGTTTTCACGGTACATATCATGTGCTTGGCGGGTTAGTAAGCCCGATTGATGGTATTGGCCCTGAGCAATTGCACGTACGTGAGCTCGTTGAGCGTATCGACGAAGACAATATTCAGGAGATCATCCTAGCTACAAATGCCAGCGTGGAAGGCGAATCGACAGCCTTATACATCCAGCAACAAATCGGTGAGAGAGATGTAAGAGTCACTCGCTTAGCTCGAGGTTTGCCGATTGGAGTTGACTTAGAATATGCCGACCAAATAACTTTAAGTCGCGCCTTGGAAGGACGTCAAACGTTATGAAATTAGATTTTTGCCCAGCTTGTGG
>CAZBLZ010000003.1:2060-4960 GCA_964493045.1 uncultured Candidatus Saccharibacteria bacterium | reverse complement strand
CGCGCCTTGGAAGGACGTCAAACGTTATGAAATTAGATTTTTGCCCAGCTTGTGGCGCCGCCTTAAGTGCTAAAGATGATACCCACTACGCTTGCGTAAACGGCCATGATTACTTTAATAACCCACGTGCTGCCGCAGCTGTCATCTTAGTTAACTCCAATGGTGAACTACTTTTCGGAGAACGTGCTCGCGAGCCGCAAAAGGGTAAATATGACTTTCCAGGTGGTTTCGTAGATTTCGGAGAAACTGGCGAACAGGCAGCAGAGCGAGAGATGCAGGAAGAGCTTGGGGTTAAACCTCTCAGCCTAACGCTAGTAACTACCATAGCAAACCACTATGACGAGCTCACGACCACAGTAGATCTGATTTATATTTGTCGCGAATGGGAGGGCGAACTTCAACCCGCCGATGACGTCGCCAGCCTAGTCTGGAAGCCACTCTCATTCTTGGAGGGCCCCGACTTTGCGTGGCCAGAAGGTTATAAGCACCTACCAGAAGCTCTGCGAGACATACTCGCTACTGATCAATCGGCGTAAAGCGAAGTACGGTGGCATCTCTCCACTTAATTGTTTCGAGCCAACTAGAAAGTGGCCGTACGAATTCGACAGTCGGGTCATCTACCACACTGTAACGAACCGCGACCTCATCTGTTGCTTCAAGGATACTTAATCCATTCACTACATATGCCACTTCAGGATGTTTGTAGTGATAGTAGTGCCCAGCGACCATAACCTGAGCACGAGCCTGGGTAAGTTCGTTTTGAAGCTCAGTAAGCGTTCTATGAGACATACCTCTAGCATAGCAGGAGCTATTACCGTATAAAACTGTTAAAATGTAGGCAATATGCAAGAAAAAATTAGCCAATTAGTACAAGATGCCCAAAAAATCCTCATCGTACAAGCCGACAATCCCGATGCCGATTCACTCGGTAGCAGCCTAGCCCTCGAACATATCTTGGGAGATATGGGCAAGGACGTCTACATGTACTGTGGCGTGGACATGCCAACTTATCTGCAGTATCTGAGTGGCTGGGATCGTGTCTATAACGAGCTGCCAAGCACATTCGACCTAGCAATTATTGTTGATGCTAGCACCTACTTACTCTTCGATCAGTTGCAGAAAAATGGCCAGATGAGCCGTCTTAAGAGTAAGCCCACTATCGTACTCGATCATCACGCGACCGCTTTGGAACCAATCGATTTTGCAGCCGCTTCCATTGTAGATACCGAGGTAGCTTCAGCCGGTGAGCTCATTTTTAATGTAGCGCGTGAGCTCAACTGGTCAATTAGTACTGAAGCAGCCGAGCATATTATGAGCTCAATCCTAGGAGACACTCAGGGACTCATGAACGAGCTAACCAAGGCTAGCACGTACCGCGTTATGGCAGACCTAACTGACCTAGGTGCTAACCGTCCCAAGCTTGAAGAATTACGTCGCATGCATAGCAAAATGGCACCCATGATTTACGCCTACAAAGGCGAACTAATCAAACGGACTGAATTTGCAGGTGAGGGCGCTATTGCCTATGTAACCGTTCCTCAAGAAGAAATTAACACGTATAGCCCACTCTACAATCCTGGACCTCTCGTACAATTCGACATGCTACAGGTCAAAGATGTACGTCTCAGTATCGTATTTAAACAGTACGACGATGGACGCATTACCGCAGCCCTCCGCGCTAACAGTGGTAATCCGGTAGCGGGGAAGTTGGCTGAACATATGGGTGGTGGCGGACACGACTATGCCAGCGGCTTTAAGATTCAAGACGGCCGGCCGTTCAACGAGATAAAATCAGAGTGTCTTCGCTATGCTACTGAACTCTTAAACCAACTCGAAAAAGAATCTACGCAGGTACAGTAAACTTCATTTACGAGCCGAGGCGTGAAGCTATAGGAATTTACCGATGATACAACTCTACAACACACTAACACGCAAAATTGAACCACTCGAACCTCTAAACGCGCCTGAGGTCACTGTCTACACCTGTGGTCCAACTGTTTATGACTATGCTCATATTGGGCATTGGTTTACCTACACACGTTGGGACTTACTAATCCGCACTTTGAATCAAGCCAAGCTACGACCAAAGTGGGTTATGAATATTACCGACGTAGGTCACCTCGTCAGTGACGCCGATGACGGGGAAGATAAACTCGAAAAGGGAGCTCGACGTGAAGGCAAGACTGCATGGGAAGTAGCAGAGTTCTATGCTCAAGATTTCCTAAGTGAAATGCAGTCACTGAACATACAGACACCAACCTATCTCACTAAAGCCACGGATCATATTGCCGAGCAGATTGATCTCGTGCAAAAACTTGAAGCCAAAGGTTTTACCTACGTAATCAGTGACGGCGTGTACTACGACACCAGTAAATTCCCAAGCTACGGCGATTTCGCTAAGCTCGACATAGAAGAACAGCAGGCCGGCGCACGCGTTGAATATAACCGCGAGAAACGTAATCCGACTGATTTTGCTCTCTGGAAGTTTAGCCCAAAAGACCAGCAGCGTGATATGGAATGGGATAGCCCATGGGGCAAAGGGTTCCCGGGCTGGCACATCGAATGTTCTGCGATGAGTATGAAGTACCTTGGTGAAACACTTGATATCCATACTGGCGGAATCGACCATATACCCGTCCACCACACTAATGAGATTGCTCAGAGCGAGGCTGTGACTGGTAAGCGTTTTGCTAACATGTGGCTACATAGTAATCACGTCATGGTGGAAGGTGAGAAGATATCTAAAAGCCTAGGTAACGGTATTCGCTTGAAGGACATAACTGAAAAGGGAATTAGCCTAGAAGCTTTTCGACTGCACGTACTCGAAAGCCACTACCGCTCACAGAGTAAATTCAGCTGGGAGTCTCTAGAGGCAGCCAGCAACCGTTTGACAAGGTGGC
>CAZBLZ010000003.1:0-1960 GCA_964493045.1 uncultured Candidatus Saccharibacteria bacterium | reverse complement strand
AGTAAATTCAGCTGGGAGTCTCTAGAGGCAGCCAGCAACCGTTTGACAAGGTGGCGCCAGATTAGTGACTTACGCTGGCAAGTAGTTCAACCCGATCAATTCTCGGATAAAGAGCAGGAAGCTGAAGCTGAATTTAACATAGCCCAAAAAAGTGTTAGTAATTTCTTGGAAGCTATGGAGAACGATCTCGACACTCCGCATGCATTAACTGCGGTCGAGGCACTATTTAGTGCTGTTGAACGAGACGGCATCACCGCGTTCTATAGTAAAGACTTTACGAAACTATTAGAATTGCTACGAGACGTACTTGGTATTAACCTCTTCGGTGAAGATATATCAGATGAGCAGAAACAACTCATTACCGAACGTGAAGCAGCTCGTGCAGCTAAAGACTGGGCAGCTTCTGACCAGTTACGCGACCGACTAGTCGAACAGCACATCGGTCTACGTGACACTGCGACAGGCGCCATCTGGTACTGGATACACTAGATGCCTCACCTCAGTACACTGCGAAAGCTGCAGATCATATACCTTTTGGTCGGCATGATGTTCTTTTATGGAATTGAACAGCTTTTTCTTGACCGCTATCTAGGGAACCGATCCGCACGAGGATACGCCACAATTGTTTTTGCACTCAGTTTGCTAGTTTTCGATGTACCCACCGGCATCATTGCCGACAAGGTAGGGCGTAAAGTCTGTTTAATGGCTTCCGTGGTCATTCAAGCAATCTCGCTGGTCGTATTAGGAGCTAGCAGCTCCCTTGGAATATATCTGCTGGGTATCGCTTTATTTGGACTGCAAATGGGTATGTTTAATGGTGCCGCACAGGCACTCCTATACGATTGGCTCGCCGATAAGAATAAAACCAAACTTTATGCGAAACACCAGGGCGCAATGTACGCTCGTTTCTTGATCGGCGCAGGAATCGCCAACGTAGCGAGTGGCCTTATTGCACATACCTGGGGGCTCAGAACAGCATATTTTGCATCAATCATCCCGAGCCTACTAGCTCTTGTGATCATAACCCGTTTACGTGAGCCCACATTCGAAAAGAACTCGGATAGCATTTGGTACGCTCACGCGGGTGAAGCTCTCCGTACACTCAGCAAACATCCTATTATCATACGCTACACACTCTTCTCGATTGCAGCATCAATCGTGCTTTATACGATTGGAGAATTCGGTCAGGTTTACTTACTCCACTTTGATATCAGTACTATAACGCTGGGTATACTGTGGTCTGTTGTTGCTATCTTTGCTGCCGCAGGTAGAACCGGAGCCCATTTCATGCAACGCCGAGTAGAAATACTCATTGGAGCCTTCTGTATAGGACTTGTTGTGTTTAATTTTGCGCAGAGCTATCTGATCGGGATTGGCATCTTCTGCGTCATGTACGGGCTGAATGAAGCGCTCGCGAATGTCGCTGAAAGTGAAGTGCAACACAATACACCATCCCACATGCGCGCCACCATGCTATCACTAGTAAACTGCGCTGGTAATTTATTCTCCATACCTGTTGTACTGCTTTTTACTGCCTACAATACGCACCACGGTATACTTGCTGCTAACCGCTTAATCGTTATCGGAGTTATATCGCTCCTAGTTGTCACTATAGTCTGGTCGCGCACTAGGCAACGCGAGGCAGAACTAGCTAAGATTTAGTCTCTTCTTTGGCGACAGTTTTGGGGCTGAGGATTCGACGAGCTTCTAGGTAATCAAGTACGAGTACGCGAACACATCCAGCAACAGGTATAGCAACTAAAGCACCAAGTAGCCCACCAAAGTTACCACCAACAATTACCGATACGAACACCAGTAAGGCTGACATATTCGTAGCATTAGCCTGTATACGTGGCTGTACGACGTAGTTCTCAATCTGCTGATATAGGATGTAGTAGGCCAAGATAGTAATAGCGGTAGGGATAGAGTGAAACAGAGCCACTGCAGTCACAATAATCGC
>CAZBLZ010000002.1:59864-71085 GCA_964493045.1 uncultured Candidatus Saccharibacteria bacterium | reverse complement strand
CATGTTCATATTCAGGATGTGTAGCAGTAGGAAATTCAGAAATAATAACAACCTTTATTGTCGTTAGCCCTAGGCAATAAACTGCCCAAGTTATTTGATAGCCTCACACCAGTTAAAAGTAGACATGGCTTCATAATTATATTTTAACCTGCGTCACTCCCATGAACGTCACGAAATTAATGAATAAAGTTATAATCCTGCGCTTCGATGGCTGTATATGTTTTACTATTCACGACATCCCAAACAGGCGCGTTCATCTGAGAAATAGTCCAGCTACCATTTGTAACGTCAACCTTTTCGACGAACGCCACATGCCCCAAGTCACCACGGTCTGTCTCCATAATCGCACCCTCTTGAGGTGTGTGATCCACTAAGTAGCCTGCAAGCTTAGCGCGATCATCCCAGGTGTGCGCATCACCCCAGTTATTAGGTATTGGCTTACCGATCCCTTCTCGACGTTTAGCTGCCCAGAATGTACAGTAGCCAAAAGTGTAGGTGTTACTTGTAGAAACAGGCCCTTGGTAAAAGTGGAGAGCAGAATCGGCAAGTGCTTTAATATCACCGCCGATATCCGCCATGGACACGATAGCAATGAGCGGAAGCGCAAAAAGCGACGTAACTACCACCAAAATAATAATCAACTCCTTCTTCATGGAGGTCATCATTTTGGTAAGTAATACGGGTGCCATTAGTACACTTCGGCGGGGTTAGTGGTTATTAAAGGGTGTTCTTTACTAGAAGCTACAATCTTTACAGAAACATGGTTCTGGTCGGCGATAATCAGTGCATCACCGCGTCCGCAAGTTAATAAATAGTTCTCTTCATATTCGCTGAGGTTAAACTCGGATGCTACATTCTTGATTGTTGTCGTATCTTGCTTCATCAAAATACGCAGCGAACTTTGTGATGCAATAGCACGGCCGTAATCACTATGCAGGAAGTCATTAGCTTGCTGAGAGATGATCGAAACGCCCAAATAGTACTTGCGTGCACGGCGGACAAGTCCAGCTACGAAACGTGCGCTTTCTTCATGTTCGAGTAGCAACCAACCTTCATCTATAACTAGTAGGCGCTTTTCGGGTTTTGCCTTTACGCGGTTCTGTACGAAGTTTGCGATAATCATCATCATAATCTGACGGAGTGACTCAGGTAAGTCTTTGATGTCAAAAACAACGAGACGATTATCGAGCTCTATATTAGTTTGTGCATTGAAGACACTGGCTAGTGATCCGCTAATATACTTCTCAAGTCGTTCACGAAGCTTCAACTGGCCGAGGTCTTTCAATTCAGCATATAAGTCTTCGAGGAGTGGTGGTTCCTTCTTTGCCTTGGCGTAAATCTTCAAGATGGCTTTATCTACAGCCGCCTTCTCCCGAGCGCTTAAGCCCTCCGCCATTAACGAGATCACTTCGATAAGGTCTTGAGCATGTTCTGAAAGGTCGTCTTTATCGTGGCTAGTGGTTGCGAGGTCGAAGGGATTGATCTTCTCTTTCGATCGTGCCGACAATTTAATATATGTACCTTTTACAGAGTCGGCCAGATTCTTATATTCACGCTCAGGGTCAATTACAATCGTCGTAGTTCCTTGCATGAGCTGGCGGAGTATCTCAACCTTGGTTGCATAACTTTTACCACTGCCTGATTGAGCAAAGACGATACTATTTGCGTTGTTGAGGCTAAAACGATCAAGAATGACGAGCGAGTTATTTGAATTATTTACGCCGTATAAGATGCCTTCTTCGTGCACAAATTCTGACGACATGAATGGAAACGCCAATGCTGCGGACGAGCTGTCTAGATTGCGCTTTTGATTTAGCTCATCATCACCGCGCGGAAGAATTGATTGCAAGGCTTCGAGCTGTTGGTAGCGTGCCGTCTTGATGTTGAATAGTCGTGCAGCAAGAGCGTTTTCGAGTATCTTGCTCGTTTTTTCAAGCTCATCGAGTGAATCCTCGCGAAGACTAATGTAGAGTGACATCTGGAAGAGCTTTTCTTGTCCTCGTTGGATTTTGTCACGTAATTCCATCGCTGATTCGAGAGGGTCGGTAATCTCCGAGCCAACCACTTTACCTTTTCTCATCATGGCACGGCGCGTAGATTCAAGTTCGGTGATCTTGCGATGTAGCTTTGGTAGTGCCTGCAAAGCGTCAACCTCGTGGATATGATACGAGATGTCGGCGCTATGGTTAAAGTGAATAAGACTATCGAGCCAACCGCTTTGCGCCACGAACGGATAGCCGGAAACAAACAGCGTGCGAACAAATTGGCCATCTATGCATAGGTAATCTGCTTGCTCTTCAAGACCCTCATAAGAGAGAATGTCCGTTTGATCTTGTTCGCCAAACATGAGGGCAAGTTCTTTAGGCCGTTCGTCACGTTGTTTTTTCCATTCCACAATCTTGTTTAGGGGCTCGATCATATCTTTTCTCCTCGAACGTATGAGCTGTTAAGTAACTGCACGACACGCTCAGTAATTGGTTGCTGTTTGGCTTGAGTCGGGTTATAGAAGCTTTGGAATAAGTCGAGTATTTCAAGGCTACCAAGTTGACGTGTCCGAACACCTAAACGCATGAAGCCTTTGCTCACGATGTCTCCATTGATGGTCAGTTGCTCTTTGGCAGTAGCAAAATCGGTGTCTTTCGCAGTGAACGGCAATACCACGTAAAAGCGTCGTGACAGAATACGATTGTCGGCTACTAAGTCCTGCACAAACTCACTATAGTTTTTAATCTGATCCTGGTAGACTTCTTCTTTCTCATCACCAAGACGATTCTTGAGCTCCGCCAAGTATTTGCTCATATCTAATTCACGAATACGAACAAGAATTTGCATAGGGCATGGGAGAGAGTTTAAGAAGCTCTCGTATGTGTCGATCAAAGCGTCCTGTTCGTCTTCACTCTTGAGTTCAAAGTTTACTGACGACACTTCAAAGACCGCACGATATTGATTGCGTGGCAGCATGAGGATATCATCTTTGACGCCTTTGATATTGATCTGCTGACGTGCGGATGCTTTCTTATTTGACTTCTGTAATATGAACACTGAGCTCTCCTTTTCGGTTGGTTCTAAAGTGTAGATTCGCTTGTGGATTGGCAATAATATCTTCGATTTGAACAAGTTCCGGCGTGCTGAGTTGCGGTAATCGTGGGAGTATTTTCTTCTTTTTCTCCGTGCTTTCTTCAACTTCATCGCTCTGTGCTTTTGGCATGTCGTCACGTAGGTGCACGCTATTCTTATTGAAGACGTAGAATCTTGGGCGCGAGTTATACCGCACTATTGCAATCAACCAAAACAAAAGAAGCTTTCCTTTCACTCGAATCGCAAGCAGGCCACACAGGACAGCAAAACAAACGATCATTACGACCTTATAAATGGCGTAATTGAAGAATGGCGGCAAAACAACAAATAAGGCACTGCCGCCAAATATGGGTACTGCTAGCAGAAGCAATTGTGAAAGTCCCAGGCTTCCAGCAATCCTGTCTTCTACAGTAGTAACTTGTGCGGGTACTACCGTTGATCTCATTTCTTTTCCCCCGCACTGCTAGACTCGGTTGGCCATATCTTACCCTTCTTCGGCGAAGCAGTCACATCAGACGATCTTGCGCCGCCAGCTTTAGTGGAAGTTGTTTTACCTCGAGTACTAATAACAGTCGTCTTGGCTTGCTTTGCTGCATATACTGATTTAGTTTTCTTGTTTATACGAGGGACGGTCGTCTTGTCTATGTAGCTGACACCACGCATGAATGAACCAGCCATCTCGCGCGCAGCTCTTGGGGTACTCGCCGCGTAGGACAGTTCCTGCATGAAACCTTGCGTCCTTAGGAGCGCTACAACAGTCGCAAGTCCGACGATAAGTGCCATTAGAGTATTAGGTTGACCGCTGCTATCGCCGTTGAGCATACCCGTGAATAAGGATGCAGCAAGCAAAAGGATAACTACGTGCACAAACAAGACAAAGATTGTAGTTAAATACGTTTTTAGCGCGGTTATAGCGAAGTCCTTAAACGCGGGAATTAGCCATAGCAGCAAAACCAAAGGTGAAAGTATCGCGCCAATATATAGCGTGATAAGGCGACCAACGTAATAGACAAGGAGCATGATTGATAGCACGAGAAATGCCACCATCACTAATAAGCCTGCAACACCGAGATCAGACGATTTCTTCGTAATCTCTGCGAGCACAGCCCATACATCAGTGCCTGGGAAACCACTTTGTAGCGCATGAATCATTGCATTAGAAAGACTAATAACACCATCAATTGCGAAGATAGAAGTATTGACCAGTAAGAAGACGAGCGCAAGCTGTGGTAGCAATTGTTTAATTTCAAGCTCTTCAAAGCCAAACGTCGAAGAACTCATTACGTGGAACCCTAAGAGAGCAACAGCCAGGACAAACAATACGTCAGTAATACCCACTATGGCGAGCCATAAATTAAATACACTCGTATTGTCGCCCATAAGGGGTGTGCTGTTTACAAAATAGCTAAGTGCTTGCAAGAATGGCTGACCAACCGATTGCACAATAGTTCTAAGCAAGCCGACAACAGCATTGATGAGAACATCGACTAAGCCATTGTCTGTTTTCGCTGGCTGTATAGGCTGGAGGGTTGGGAGTTTTTCAGCTCCAGTAGCACCCGTTCTAGAGTATGCATGACTTAGAATCGCTGTTAGGGTTGCCGCCGCAATTACCAAAACCAGACCAATCAAAGCATTCTTGATTATCTTCTTCGCATTTTCAAGCTTTTCGGGACTACCCTTACTGGTCATGTACTGAATGCCACCGTTCACTAGAAAGATTACGCACGCAAGTGATGCTAGTGCACAAAGCGTAGCAACGACAGGCGTAACATATGATCGCATGGCACTAGAAGCAGCTGTTGCATTAGCGAACAGCGCTAGTGGGGTTTCCACCGAGATACCCATAGTAGTTAGTTCCCGAACGCGCTCGTTGCTAAGTCAGTTACGATGTTGCTTATAACAAAGGCCGCGATAACAATCGCGAGTCCAATGCCAGACCAGATAAGCGTTTGCTTTGCTTTATCAAGTCGTTCTGGATTGCCTGAGCTTGTAATGTAGGTGAAACCGCCCACTACAAAAAAGCCGGTCGCGACAAGACCGGCCAACCCTGCAACCAGTTTAATGACACTTCTAATAAAACTCTCAATTTGTGTAACATTTCCGTCAGCTGCAAATGCTGGATGAACCATTGCGAATGGAATGCCAATTGCTATAAAAAATGTGGCCAACTTAATATTTTTGTATTTCCCCACAATATGTCCCCTCCTTATATCCGTAAATTTCTCTTATATATACCATACTATTTACAGACGGTAAATATAATTATAAAACATAAGCATAATGGATAATGTTACAATTAGGGCTCATGTAAGAGATCGTGAGCAGGTATAAACTCATGGTCTAAGGATACAAAATAATGTTACCTATAAGCCTTCTCAAAAAATACTTCTCAGCAACAGCTCGGCATCTTGGCAAGACAAACAGTAGACATAATACAAAGAGAACTTCATTCAAAACATTTCAACTAAGTGATGAGCAGAGAACAATCTACAACTTGATTGAAAACACAAATGACAATATGTATGTAACCGGGAAGGCTGGAACTGGCAAATCTCTGTTGTTGCGATATTTCGTCAAACACACCACAAAAACCGTAGTAGTCCTAGCGCCTACAGGCGTTGCTGCCTTGAACGCAGGTGGCATGACGATTCATTCCTTTTTTAAATTCTTTCCAGGTACTATTGACCCAGCAAAAGTCCGAGTAGATTATAAGACCCGAGAACTCTTACAAAGCATCGATGCTATTGTAATTGATGAGATCTCAATGGTAAGCGTAGATGTAATGGAGAGTATTAACTCTAAGTTGCAGATCGCGCGACACAATGTAGAACCATTTGGTGGGGTGCAGATGGTTATGTTTGGAGATTTATACCAATTGCCGCCAGTTATCTCTGACAAGCAGGTGTATAGACACCTAAAACATACTTATGGCGGTACCTGCTTCTTCAATGCACCAGTCTTCAAATTATCCGAATTAAGAGTCTATGAGTTAGACAAAGCATACCGCCAAAAAGATCCTGCTTTTCGTACATTATTAAATGCAATCAGAGAAGGAGATAGCTCAGATATCGTTCTCGACCAAATCAATAAAAGAGTAACCGCTATACCACAAGATGGTCAATCCATTACATTGACGGCCACTAATGTGACAGCATCTGCGATTAACCGTAATAAACTCAACGCACTACCAAGCAAAGAACGAATCTACTCGGCAGCTATTGAAGGAGATATCCGGGTGTCGTCATTCCCTACCGATAACGAACTCGAACTAAAAGTTGGCGCCCAGATAATGTTATTGAAAAATGACCTAGAAAGACCAATGCGATGGGCGAATGGCACACTAGCCGTAGTAACAAAGCTCAACAAAAGTACTATACACGTACGTATCAATGAGGCTGAATATGTAATTCAGCAAGCAACGTGGGAGACAGTCCGTTATGTTCACAGCCCCCTAGAGGGTCAACTACAAAAAGAAGTAGTCGGTATGTTTACTCAAATCCCAGTTCGTCTCGCATGGGCAATCACTATTCATAAGTCCCAAGGACAAACCTACGAGTCAGTCGCCTTAGACATAGGCAATGGTGCATTTATGCATGGACAGACGTACGTCGCCCTAAGCCGATGCACTCACCTTGACGGGCTATACCTGGCAACCAAGATTATGCCCGAAGACATTATTATCGATCCCAGTATCGTGAGCTTCATGAACAGCGCAGTACATACGATCAATACACGATAGACGCGCAAGCCTGTCTATTCGGTAATTGCTGCATCCGTTATTTCATGGTTAAATACAGACAATGTGATCGTCCCATTGCAACCATGCGCTACTTATTCGGCGAACAACATGGACGGACATCAGGATCACTTAAGATGAATGAGTAGGCTTGCGTCGCTTAAGGGCATCGTCGAACCTATTCGACGACAAGCTTTCATCAACTTAACAAGGGATACTATGCAACACCAAAGCAAAAGCGTCCAAGACCAGAAGGAAGACTGGAACTACGGAGCTAGTATGAAAAACTGGCGTGCGTGGGGTTCATGGTTCAGCTGGGGCAGCCCAGTTGGCTTAGGCCTGTTCTTCATTTCCATTGCGGCAACGCTCTGGATTTTGAGCCAGACATTTGGCTGGAAATAAACTTCCTGTCAAAAAACAGCACTGTCATCTCGACGGTGCTGTTTTTAAATAGTTAATGCCAAATTTGTAGCCTATCAAGTACAATATCGGGATGCCTTCATTCGCCTATGGTGCGCCCGAAAAACTAGTACCGCACATTCCTGCCGATTCTACTCAGCTTTGGGATGACGTACCGGAATTACATGTCTGGGGAGAAACGCAGGATTTTACCCTACGTACCATCGTCCATCCTTTAGGTCGAGTTGCAACCATCGGTGCATGTTTCACAGACAGAGAAACTTACGCCAGTACAGTTGCTGACGCGTTAGAAAATAACACTCCTGAATCACTCACTGCATTTCCAGGCAATTATACGACCATCGTAATCACTCCCGAGGGTACAAAAGTTCTTAAGGATGTAGCAGGCGTCACCCCAGTCTACTACAGCTCTTCCGATGAGCAGGTCTCAGTTAGCTCACAGCCGTCAGTAATAACAGGAGGTAGGCTCAAACTTCTATCGGCACACATCGCAGCACATATAGCGTTACCGGCTTGGGATGGCGGCGGACTATCTGGTAATGATACCTATTTCGAAGGAGTATCAAAACTTAGCGGAGGCCAAGCTCTGGAGATCACCACGAAAGATACAGTGGTATCAACATACGAACCTCTGAATCCCGAGCCCTCCCTCACTTTAGAGCAAGGAGCCGAGCGGTTAAGGGATGCAATGCGTGAGTCTGTTGCTGCTCGCATGCGCTGCGGAATTGAGGTTCGTTCTAACCTGAGTGGCGGTATGGACAGCGGTTCAATAGTAGCCCTAGCGTTAGAGCAGCTTGGCCCAGATGATGCGCTACAGGTATATTTCATGGACGATTCTGATCTGCCTGGCGGTGATCGTGACCATGTCGAGACATATGTAGGCGCCGAATCAAGGCTTAAACTCACTCGGATTGACTCGCACGAAACAACAATCAGCCCTGATCTGGAAGCCGTTAACCAACCCGAGGATCTCGCGTTCGCTATCTCCCCTCATCGTTTCCAGGTAATCAGTGATATCTATGCACCTTCAAAAGAAGCCGGGCGAGCTCTGCACTTTAGTGGTAACGGCGGAGATGAAGTCGTTAGTGTAGGGGTGTCTCATCTCCCAGATCTTCTTACGAGCGGACGAATCATACGCCTCGCAAGAGAAGGAATAGCTAGGGCCAAAATCAGAAATGTATCGCCAATGGACATATGGAGTGACGTTGTTTCACTTGCATTTCGTGGTCAGGGTAGGTCTGCACGACAGTCGGCCAAAAAACTTGATGGAGATATAAAATCCGAACCCTTTACTAGCCCCTTTTTTAGCCTTGACCCTACTAAAATCAATGACATGGCAGCTAACTTTTTAACTCCCAAAGCTAGACAAGGAGCCGCTCAGTTACTACGCACTTATGCAGAGCAGGTAGATACTAAGCCTACGCTTGGGCAATCTCTAGCCAGGGACCGTGTATACGCAAGCGCGATGGGCCAAGCTAGTGAGGCGTACTGCGTTAATCAAGACTCTAGTATCTCTGTCGAGGCACCGTTTCTGGACAATAATGTTGTCCGAGCTGCACTTGCCGTCGACGTTCAACACAAAGGTGATCCATATAGATTTAAGCTCATCCTCCAGGAAGCTCTGCGCGACATAGTTCCTGAGCATATACTTCATCGCAACACCAAGGGCGTGTACGATCCACACAATGCACGTCTTCATATAGAAACATTGCTTGGGCTCGATGAGCTTATGGAAGATTCGCGCCTAGCTGAGATGAACATAATCTCACCCGATAAAATCCGTGATCTTTTACCGTCGCTTGGGTCATTGCCACTATCTACGATATGGGCATTGGAGCGAGTACTGCTAACCGAGCTGTGGCTTCGTAGCCTGGAACGTTCTGGTCTCATAACGATAGAGAGCACACGCGATACGACTAAGGACAAGGCTCAAGAAACAGATACTATTTCTAGTCAAATATCCGAAACCACCCTATCGATACCCGACCATGTACACGCAGTCGCTTCATCAAAAGGCAACCTCACGCTATATAGCAGAAAAACAAACAGTTACTATCCGCTTGATACCGTACAAAGTCATATTTTACGCGCATTCGCTACAACAGGTGATGTAAATGCTGTCGTTAATACACTCGCAGAACGTTATAGAAATGTCGACCGATCGATTCTCGAGACAGACACTCATAAGATGCTCCACAATTTTGTAGCTCTCGGCATTATTGAACAATCGGACGAGTTTGCTGCAAGAGAATTACCCCTAACCGCAGTACGGGCTAGATTCACATCGGGCGAATGGAAGATGGCGCAGTCACCGGACAATGAACGTCCGCGCTCCTATAAACGAGCTCTTGCAAACATTGCTTTACTCAGCGCAGTTACGCTGAGTAAAGTCGCGCCAGGCAGGCGTTTGGATGTACTTAAAGGTCTTCAAGAGATAATGGGCGGGCGTCCAGCAACATATGCCGAAGCGCAGGATACGCTCATGAGCGTCCAGCGTATTAAGTATCTTGGACGACTTGCTTGTATAGAAACATCGTATGCTGCAGCATTGGGCTTAGCAGTGCAGCACCGCCAAGTAGACTGGCATATGGGTGTCAGCTTCTACCCAGTTTCGTATCATTCGTGGATTGAAGCAGAAGGGAGCCCTATACGGACTCCCTTTGAGGGCGAAGTGAGCGGAGACTTTCAGTCTTTCTTTACTACTTAGTAATGCGTCTATCCGACAGACTTATAGCCACCTGTTTGCTCTGTTGGAAAACCCGCTACTGCACCCAACGTTACTACTTCTGCTGGAACTTCTAAGATAGCCTGAGGGGAAACGTATCCTTCGACATCAAGTGCCATCGCACCAAGATCAGCCACTACCTCTGAGGTGGCTACCCTTGCTTCGAAAGTTGGCATACGATTTAGATTTACTGGCATATAGATCTCCTATTTAAAAAGTAAAGTATACACCCTTATGCTAAGATTTTTTCGGTCTGCTAGGCGCCACACACCTCTCTTCACGACGAAAAATTCCTAGTTCATGATATAGTACGTTGACTATGGCCAACGGAAATGTTGTAAGATATAATGCAGCAGATTTTTCCTATGGCCCACCTACAGACCATCCACTCCACGAATCAATCACCACAGAGCTTGAAGAGCTAACTACGCCCAATACGATTGAGCAGCTCGGGCGTACTGCATGCGCCCAGTCAAGCATCGTACAGCGTACTCCTGAAATAATAGGCGCAGGTTTGGGTGACTTAGTACGTAGAGTCATAGATGGTAATGAAGATCCGCAGATTATCGAGCCAAATTTTGGACGCACACCAGCAGACGCACTTCATAATATGCACTTTCCCGGCGGTCTAGCGGCTAGTGGGCCTGAAGGAGCATTTGCCTCATGTATGTTCGTACGGGACTACCTCACAGCAATGGAGGATCTTATAACTCTATATCCCGAAGTAGTCCGTACTGGTTTTAAAATTATTCCCCAGCGACAAGGAATCAAATATGATGACCTCACCGAAGAGCAGCCGGGCCGGCTTCCTCACCAGGTAGTCAAAGGCGTGGTTGGCGGTATGGTGTTGCCTGATGAAGCTATGGCAGATTATCGACACTGGGCCGAGGTGTGGGGCGTGCCAGTGGACGAGCATGGCGGCTTTACCGTATATAATGCCTCGGACGGTATCCGCTATCTGGATGTACTCGAAAAATACGTCTCGTTGCACGGTGACAGAGTACTAAACGACAAGTTTCTACATGAGCCAACTAGAGAGATTCGGACGGTGAAACAAGCCGCTCGCATGATTCTCGACTGGACAGTATCCACTATTGAAGCATCGGAACAAAGTGGACCCGGACTTTTTGAAGTTAGAGCAACCAATCCAAGGCAGACAAGTTGGAGTGGAGTTATGCGAGATGGCCTTGATTCATATTGGCACCCGGAGGGACCTCACGGAAAAGAAGTTAACCGCGACGAGCCCATTGCATATATTAGTA
>CAZBLZ010000002.1:41997-59764 GCA_964493045.1 uncultured Candidatus Saccharibacteria bacterium | reverse complement strand
GAGGGACCTCACGGAAAAGAAGTTAACCGCGACGAGCCCATTGCATATATTAGTAACCAAGGTCTCGCGATAAGCGCATTGCTAGCCGGCACAAAACTATTTCCAGACGATCCAATGGTTCCAAAATGGCAGCGACTAGCGGGTGAACTGCAATACCGAACGGCTGAGCATTTTTGGCTAGACTCCGAAAAATACTGGGGTGCTGCCGTAGACCGCGATCCATTCGGCAGACCGCGACCGGTTAGACTCATTGGCAATGAACCACTTGAACTTCTTGCAACAGACTTCTTTCGACCAGCAGATCTCATGGGTGGGCTTAATTTGGCTGACTTGCATGACCTTCGCACGATGACCACACTTCGCGTGACAGACCCGGGACTTATGACGCCAATTGGTCCAACCATGCTACATGCCCGGCACGCCAAGCTTGAAGGAGAAGACTACTATCCATACCAGGGCACTGCATCGGTCTGGCCGGTTGCTGTTCGACGAATTGCCGCAGGTTACCGCAAAGAGGGCCTTGACCCAATTGCACATGACCTTGGATTTAGACGCCTAATCGCAGGCCTCCAGATCGCCTCCTGTTTCCCTGAGTACTTTTTCATAGATAGAGAAAGTCGAGAGCCTAACTACGCTGTACTTCGACAAGGCATACTCTCTAACAAGACCCGTGCAATCGGTGCCGCAGAGCTACCCGTCAGAGAACAGACATGGACAACAACGGCAGCCCTCGCTGAGCTAGAAGCTGAACGCCATCTGCGATCCTTACTCAGCCGAAGTGCATATGCACATGACTGGCAAGACCCTCATTCATGGGAAGCTAAGGTATGTAGGCAATACTTCATTGAAACGCAGGACCTCCCACCTGCAGGTAAACTCCAAGAGACCTCAGCAAGCAAAAACGGCCAGCCGGCATTTAGAATAGATACTAAGCTCGGCAACGAACGACGTGAACAACTACAAGACGCGCGACGACTTTAAAGAAAAACAGGATTATTACTCTATATTTTTCGTTGCCATGTCTTAAGTAGGTGTCTATAGTGTGATCTAAATATCAGGCACCTTAATGAACAGGATTATTGATACCATCTATGTCCAACTCGACAGTCCATCACCCTACCGATACGGCCTACGAAACACTCTATAATCCATTTGCGGAAGCATTTCATACAAGAGTCACCGAAAGTTTTGATGGGATTCTATCCGATATAGACAATCATGGCCCCTATCTCGACGCTCCAAGCCAAGGTACTGCACTAGACAGGTACACCGACATCGTAGCCCTCTTAGCTGAAGAGGCTAGTGCCGAGGTTATTACCGAACCTAGTCGTCTTGACACTTTTGCCGAGCTTCGAGCCGCAGATCGTCTGTTACTAAGCGAGCATGAACGCGGTTTACCCGATGTAGAAGCATTTATTGCGAAAATGGAGCGCAACACACGCGTAGGAATGTTTGAGACATTCGTGTGTCTAGCAGCCGCGGCTCGCATAACTGCTGACCATGTGGCGGAATCGCATCCTGGTCTCAGTGAAGAAGCTAAGACAAATGAGCGCATTGATATTTTAAGGCGGAGCGGGAGGTTGGTAATGAGCATATCCGGACTTCCTGATGACATTGAAAACACCTACATGGATAGCGTACTAGAAAGCAGTACGTCCTACCGTAATAACCCAGAGACAAAAACCGTTGAGGGTAACACACCTAGCAGCGTCATCAGAGATGAATTATATGTCCCAACAGACCATTTACGTATGACCCAGAGACGTTCAACATCCGATTGGACTGTTGAATGGAGGACAGCCCCACCACGACGCCCAGCTGTCACTCCAGACAGCCCCGCAAAAGCAGGCTGTCCAATGACCCGAATGAAGCATATAGACGAAAACTGGCAGCAAAATGTAAGCGTATATGGGCTAGTAATGTTTGATCAATCCCCACAATACTAGGTACGTCTTTATATAAAAATAGACGCCCAGATGGGCGCCTATTTTAGCTATGTAGCTTTACCAACTCTAGAAGAAGTAGTTGATTACAACACTGACGACATTGTTATTTCCCTTTACGTTGAGATTCACGTCTGTCGAAACATTGTTGTGACCACCACCGCCGCCATATCCGTGGCCATGGCCTGGCTTGTTGTGCAACTGCCACCACGAGACACACTGTCCATGGTTGCCAAAACCGTATTTGCCAAATTCAGCACAAGCAGCTTTGCTTGGTGGGTTCGGCGCATTCGGTTCTCTAGTTTGTTGCGCAGCGGCGACTCCCGCTGTGCCAATTACAGTCGTTGCAGCAATACCCACAAAGCCAAGTACCAACTTATTGATTCTGGCCTTCTTAGTTGTTAAAGATTCTGTTACTGTTCGCATTAGGCCCCCTTTCTGCTAACATAACTTATCAAGTTTAGCACAAGCACTTCATGACGAGTCAACCTTACGTTGTGTGTCCTACATCACATTCCACCTCTGTTATTGCACCGCTTCCGCTTGATTTACAGGGCAAAAATACAGCTGTTTACGCTAGTACCTGGTCTCCGTCGTGAGTGAAACAGTCCCGACTAGAAGTAATAAGAAAGCATAGATAGCAAAATTCTGCATGAGCGCAAAATCAGGCCGAAGCAATAGCATCACCAAAATACAACCCATTGAAGTCAGAGCCAGCATAAATGTCGTGCGGCTCTCAACACGCCGAATCAAAGCGAACACCGCATAGGCGCCTATCAACATCTCGCCATATGCCGCCGCCTGCAGTAATGTGCCAATAGCTAACATAGCGGCACCCGCTAGCAGCAACTTAATGGTCCCGTACTTGTGTCGACGTGTCTTTTTAGGCTTTTCTATGGCTATTGGTGCTGGCTGTGGACGAATGGCGGGCTGCGACGGTCGTATAGGCACGTCTACGGGTCGTTTGCGTGGCGCAGACAAAGAAGCCGCCACTTGTGCTGCAGGGCGTGGATATCGAGGTCGTAGATGGTCGAGCGGCTGACTCTTCCGCGAAGGAGCTATTACGTCATTCCTAGCAGCCGGCACAAACGCAGCAGAAGTGATATCCGCCGACTCGGACGACTTCCGCGACTTTACAAGCTGTGGAGTCGATGCCATTGGAATGAAAATATCAACTTGTCTGGCCATTATGGAGTACTCCTATACGCCGTGTTTTGGTATAGAACAAAGTTTGCATTATCAACTACTACACGCAGATCAGTCTGGTGGGCCAGGTATGCGTATTTGAGATAATCATCATCTTTGTCGAGTAACACGTATTTAATACGGAGCGGAGCAAGTTGAGTACCCAAATGCGTACCCGTTCCAGCCTTCGGTAGTATCGCACTGTTCAGCAAAGTCTTCCTGGGATCTATGGAAGTTGGCGAAGCATCTTTCAGTTCCATTTGGTTACTCACAATCATAGGCTTATCAAAATAGTTCGTTGCAGGGCTGGCAATAATTCTGCCCACAAACCCATAATACATGTAGAGGTGCCATGGTAGGAACAGCACATTGTAGTTTGTGTGGTCTTTATTGAGTCGTTCGTTCATAGCCACCCAAGTAGCCGGATACTGGTGTGACTGTAATTGACCGCCAAAGCCCCAAAACATAGTCGGTGTTATTAGTATGGGTAGCAGCAGCGCCACGGCTAAAGCCCCGGAAGCCCTAGCCCATTGGCCAGCACGTATGTAGTGGTCTCGCAGTGCAGTTACGCCCTGTCCTGCAAAAAAAGCATAGGCGAGTGTGACTAGCGCCACAAACTTCTGCGGCTCCCTAAAACCACTAAAAAACGGCAGTACATTACCTAGGGTCGTATTTACCACGTTAATCGCCAGTAGAACCCCTATCCCAGCACTTCCCATCAGCAGAACGACAATGAACCGTTGATGTTGTCGCCATGCATTCCTAACACCAACAGCTATCAATACCCATAGCGCCAGCACGATAAGCCCCCAGCCTATCATATGTGCCTGCGGCATCCGGAACAGATCGTATCCCTCAGCCCAAAAACCCTGCAAACGCAGAACATTTGCTAGTCGACCGATCGGGCTACCGCCCAGCGTTTCAAACGCCTGCTGATCTCCGTTAGTAAAACCGTTAAGCGCCTGTGCAGTGACGCCATGCCCCAAAGCAAGCGGTATAAGCCAGTAGCTGCTGAGTAGTATCATAGACGCGAGGCTCAGACACAAGAACTTCAGCATGCGCATAAGTCGGTCACCATGACGGCGATTACGCCACGCGAGAAGGGGCATGGCAACACCGAATAAGACGGCAATTGATCCAAGAGTATGGATCGATACGATACCAACCACAGTCAGCCAAACTCCCAAGATTACACTGCTACGCCAGTTGGGTCGCCGTAAAAATGCTAACAAACTATATACGACAAACGGTAACAAACAATAACCAAGTAGTACAGCGAACTGACCAGCCATAAAACGGGAATATACAAAGGGGTTAACCGCATACAGAAAGCCACCCACATAAGCCCCCCAGTTGATAGAATCCGTACCTTTAGACTGATTATCATGCACATACTGCACCAATCGGTACATCCCCCAACCAGACAAATATGGGATAGCTAACAATATTATTTTCTGCAACACATCACTTGGCACAATAATGTTCAGTAGGTGTAATAGCGCATAGAAGAGATAGCTACTCGTGACATCGCTCGGCATACGTATATGCGGAGTAAAGACCATATCGAGTGTCAGTACAAAACCAGGCTTGAGCAGTGGCAACATAATAGCTAAGGACAATATCCCATATACTATGTGCGGCTGATATTTCTTCATCAATACTCTTAGCGCCATAGACGATACTTAACCCCTCTCCGTCGATCTTGTCTCAGGTCATAGACAAAATATCCAGCTCCTCCAATGAACGTCACTCCGCTCACGACTGCACCCGTAGCCATCCATCGTTGGGGTGTAAACTCCATCACCATGCTAATATCATAGCTACCATCAGCACTGCGAGTACAGCTAGAACCCTGTTTCGCGCATAACGTCGTTGGATCGACATACCAGCCGTTCATGCCACTATTAAGCTTCACATGATTGGCACTCGGCACGGCCTTTACGCCAGCTATCGGAAGCATTGCATTGGCACTAACACTGCTCAACTCCAAGCGCCACTGTGGACTATAGCTCTCCCCCGTGACTAGGTAAAATGGCGTTCGAGCACCATGCACTTGAACCGTGGTTTTCGTAGGGTTGTGGCTCACGAATTCTACCTTGGCTGGCTTTTGTAGTTTTACCTTTGGCTGAGATGCTAGGTAGAAACTCTCTTGAACCTTAGGTACCGCTATGAACTTGAAATTATCAAAACGCGCAATACCCGCATCCTCACCCGTTGCATCAGGGAAAACTTCTAACCGCAGTGTCATAGTCGTAGCACCCTGCGGTACTGTAATGACCTTGCTGAATGTGTGCCAGCCACTTGTCTTGCTTGGCAAACGACCAGGTAAGACTACTCCTTGAGAATTATTGAAAATAACACTGTATCCACCATCCTGATGTGGGCTCCAGTAGTCAAAATCAAGGAGATACTGTTGCCCGGGCGTAACCTTCACTGGATTCGGACCAGTACAGGCAATGTGATTCGACGACTCAAGTTCCAGCGCCTGACGACCGTCAGTCTTACCTTTCGTAGTCAGATCCATACCTATTTCCGGCGTGTCGTCATAGTTATAGCAATCCCCAACTTTCTTTTGCCATAACCCCTGTTCTAGTGAAGGATTTTTAATAAGGTTTTTATATTGATAGGTCGGATCGTCATAAGTAACATCTAGCTTCTTATTGCTAGGTGTCGCGAACGAGACTGGTTTATTGCCTGTTGTTGGCGCAGGTAAGTAACCGGCCTTCTTGGTAGTTGTAATTGAAAGTTTACTGTCATGCATCGAGTAAAAGAGCGTCTGCTTGTTCTTTTGGAAGTACAGATTCTGTTTGGTTTCACCCGCAAGCGATACAGTCGTAGCAATGGATTTATTTACGATATTATCGACCGACAATCCGTCAAAAATATCCTCTACATTGGTAGCTGGCAAGCCATCTGGAGCTGGGCTATTCACGAAGTTGAAATCTTTGTGTAACTGCTGCGTAATAAAATCATGCTTACCGGCTAGATTACTAGTGCTTTCCAGTACAGAGACATCAGCGGCTGCTGAGACATACGGGAGGCTAGGCTTCGTGGAATAAAGTTGGAATGCATTATGAGCGAGCGTCTTGGTGAGCGCCAAATGATTAGGAGCCGCAAAAGGACTCAAGATACCCTGACAGCTAAGAATATGATCATATGCATTCAGATCTACTAAGTCTATATCAGCCAAGCTCACACTCTTTATTTGGACGTTCTTTGAGTTCAAGACTTGATTAAGCTCGGTCATAGTCCGTGGATGATCTTGTTCATATGGCCAACACTCGCTACTTGTAACCAGTAGCAGATTCTGTTGGTTTAAGTCCATCTGCTGTAGCGTGCTAAACGTTCCGACGCTACGTGGAGTGAGTAGCCTTTTATATATGTCGACTACTAAAAAACCGTTCATGAGCACAAACGTTAAGCCAAGGATTGCATATATCAGAGACCGCCGCTTTGTGCTGGCAATGTACTTCATACATAGCACAAACAATCCGAACAACGTCAGAGGGATATAGAGTTGCCATTTGAGTGGAGATCGAAATGCCCAACCTCCCGGAAGTGTTATAAGCACGCGAATAAGAGCATCCACATGCAAAAATGTTACGGTCGCCAGCGCCACAAGTACCAGGAAGCAAGCTAGCAACAAAGCAGACCGCCGTTTATCTGCGATATTCATACGCCGCTCTACACGCAAATACAGACCAATGAGCAGCGCGTAGAAACCAAAAGTCCCTAAGAAATACAAACTAGCATATGTTGCATTGTAGAAGTTGTAATCTTTGACAACATTTTTAGACAGTGAGAGACCAGTAAAGATATCGCCCGTATTCAACACACCGACTAAAGCCGTGTAGTCTGTGGGCGCACTCGCAACAGTATCGGAAAGTACGTTTTTGCTTACTGTATGCATGCTAGCTAGTGGGAATAAGAAATATGCATTGAGGAGTATGAACGCACCTCCTGCGAATACAAATTTATACCAGTTTTTATAGGCGAAGCTTCGATGTAGCCACGTCTGATACAACAGATACGCTCCCGAGACCGCAAAATTCGCAGAGAACGTAAACGGATGAATTAACGAAACATTCAGTAGTACTAACCAGATAAACAAATAGCGGAATCTTTGTTGTTCAAATACTTCTCGTACCATTACCAAACAGAGTGGCAATAATGCCGCTGCCAGCACCAGGCCAATCTTGGAGAGATTACCCAAAAATATTGGATTAAGTGTAAAAAATAACGCACTAAACAGGCGTGCATATATACTCTTAACTTCCAGAAACTTATAGGTGAAGTAGTAGAACGAACCAAAAACAATAGCAAGCGATGAGAATATAAAGAAATATTCAAATGCGATATTGCCATATGCCATGAAGACCACTAAATCAAGGAGGCGACCCGGGGTACGCATCACGCCGTCAGCATTCAAAGCTCCAGTCTGATACGACCATATGTAGAATTGCTTGGACAGAAACAGTGGCCAAGTAAAAGGAAAGCCGAAGTCACCATTTGATAAATAGCGCATATTTTCTAAAACTCGCCCTTATGGAATGATGCGGCAAAGACTTGAATATTAGATTGGCTTAGAGCTCCGATAGGTATAACAGGATGCTCCAATTGCTTGAGTAGCTCCGAAACTTTATTGTCATATGCAATCGGCAAGAATGGCACCTTATTCAGGTAGGCAGTAATAATCATATGAAATTGTGGGCCAATCAGCGCTAACGTATCATGGTGTTTTTGAAAAAACAAAAACAGCCCCATAGGGTTATAGGAAAAATCAATTATTCGGATGTTCGTGTAATTCTGCTGCCATGTTTGCGCCAGTTCATATCCCATTGGGTCGACACTTCGCGGCTCCATAAGAGCTACGATGACCGGGCTTTGATTAGTTTCTAAGTACTCTTCTATCAGACGAACGTATTCATTTTTTTGTTTTGGTTTAAAACGCCGCAACGTTATAAATAATGTCTTTGATGTAATCGGCATCATAGCATCAAGTCGAATGAGATCACGTTCGTAATCTTTAGGCGCTATTTTGGGTATAAGCCAAGCAATATCAGTATCAAGACTAACCCGTCTGCTGATCTTCTTAAAGTTAGCGTAGGTTTCTGGGTCACGAGCAACAATATAGGCCGCAGACTTACCCGCTAGCCATGCGCTAAGCCGACCATACCAGGACGTAGAGCCATAGTAGCCAACCCCGAGCAGATACACGTTCTTCCTCAGTACCCACTTACTTATAAATAGCAGTAAACTGAGCAACAGAATGTTAGGGTTAACATCAAGTCCCCATAATCCACCACCGCCAATTATAATATTTTTATTGCGAATAATCGTGCGTAACAACCGCACCTTATCACCCATCTTTATGAGTGGATATCCGAAGTCGTGATGGTATGTTTCATACAACGCCGGATCCTGATAGGTTATAAAAACATCTTGTACGTTATTGCTCTTAAGCCTGTTTGCTAGTACCTCGAGTAACAGTTCGTCACCATAATTTCCACCGCCATAATAGCCAATCAGTACGCTTCTATCCAGTTTTCCAGTCGCTAGAATTTCCTCTATGGTCACGCGTGTCCCCCGCTGCTACGTTTTTGCATTAGCCTCGCCTGCATTAAACCCAATCCTCCACTGGCATATTCTGTGGTTTTTAGTATCAGCATACCGAGGCTAGTAATGGGATGCTTGAGTAGCCTGAGTGGATGAGAGAAAAAGAGTTTATAGCGAGCTAATGGACCCGACTCATTCTTCATGACGGATGACGTTGGATTCTGAGCAAAATAAGCAGCAGCATGCTGCGCATAGTAATACATCTTGCGTGCTGTCTTACCGAAATACAGACGACCTTCGTTGTGCATAATGAGCGAGTTAGCGCGGCTAACTTTAGTAACCATACGCATGCGACGCGTTAAGTCCCAGTCTTCCCCTCCGGTCATAGTTTCATCATAACCACCGATGTGCTGGTATGTACGTTTTTCAAAAAAGCGAGCCGCCTCAATTGCATCAACCCCGACATAAAATGAGCGCTCGAGTTTTTTGCACTGCGCCCAAAAACCTACGCCAAATGACTCTTCAGGGATGATAACCGCCTGTGAGTTAAGATTACGTGACACCGCATCAACGCACGCAGTAACGACGTTCTCGCCAAGTTCCATATCGGAATCAATAATAAGTACGTACGTCCCATTCGCTTTTTCTACGCCATAATTACGCTGAGCCGAACGCTCAGGTCCTTTAGTAAAGACTGCCTGTGCATAGCGCTCGGCAATTAACTCGGTATCATCAGTAGAACTGTTATCAACCACAATAAGTTCTATGTTTGAATACGTCTGCGTAACAATCGTGCGCAAACAAGCATCTAGTGTAGCCTGATTATTTTTGGTTGTGACTATGACGGAAACAAGTGGATATTTCATGCGACCCCCAGAACAGTTTTAAAGTCTTTATAACTTTGATCGAATGTAATTTGCTTACTCCATTCCCAAGCGGCAGTGCGCAGACGATCATATTTCGATTTGTCAGTAAGCAGCTCCGCTGCACCTTTACCTAGCACCTGTGGATTCTCGGGCGTTAAGATGCCCGTAGAGTTGTGCTTAATACTGTCACGTAAACCCGACACATCATAAGCTACAGCCGGCGTACCCTGACTTGCAGCTTCGGTTATAGTCAGACCCCAGCCTTCTTCTACGGCAGTTTGTAGTATCAGATGGGATTGTTGCATGAGTCTGATTTTGTCGTCACGGCTTACCATACCTAGGTACTCCATGTCATCTGTAAACGGACTAGCATTGATGCGCTCCAGCACCTTTCGCCCGTACAAGCCGTCAGCTTTCCCGGCAATTTTAAGTTGCAAATCCGGTAGCTGCTTTTTGGCAGCTTCAAATGCAGCAATGTGGTCAAGCGTACGCTTCATGGCACGCATTGCACCGAACGACAATAACGTCGGCTGACGAAACTTCTTAACTTGTCCTAAACTCTCTATAGGTTCAATAGCTAGGCCTTCGGAAATAATATGAGTATTTTCAGGTCGAAAACCATGACCTGCTAATACCTGCTTGGTACTTTCTGACACTGTAATAACCGGTGCTCGCGCTAGACTTGCTAGCTTCGTTGCACTGGGCACTAATCCGTAATAGCCTAGGTAGCTAAGTGGCCGCTTAATCTCATAGAGCCAGTTAACGCGCGCCAGCTGGTGATACAGCATGAACTTATTTGCTCGTTTTTCGAATAGTACGCTAAAGTATGGAGCACCACCGTTGACTTCTTCTATCAGTACATCAAAACGGTCTCGCAAATGACGGAAGTAATACAGTAGTGCCTGGAAAGAATGCATGTACCGACTACTCCCCACCCGAATGATCTGGACACCATCTTTCATTTGCGAAGCGCTAGCGTCACCGTAACCACAAGTTAGCAGCGTGACGCTATGACCGTCACGCACAAGTCGCCCGCAGAGTTCACGCGCAACCAGCTCAGCCCCACCTGCGTCAGGATGGTCTGAGTCCTTCCATGTTAGCCAAAGGATATTCACTCTTCCATCGCTCCTTGAAGTACAGGTTCGCGCTCGGGGGTATATTCGTATTCAACCTCAGGTCGACGTCGTGCACGAAAATCATCACGTACTATGTAAAGTGGACGATTGCTCGATTCAGCATGTATACGAGCAATGTAGAGCGCCATCAATCCTAGACAAGCTAAGATCACTCCTACTAGGGCTACAATCAAAATAGCGAGAAAAGCAGTGCCCCTAATAGGCCAATGGTAGACCATACGATCGATCGTCATAATGCCGCCGGCCGGGATAGATAACAGCAAAATGAGCACCCCCAAATAACCAGCCATTTTTAGTGGCACGAGACTTTCTGCCGTAAAGCTATTCATAGCAAGGCCGATCAATTTGCTGTAGGTGTATGAGGGGGTACCGTTTAGGCGCGATTCCTGCTCGAAGTGTATTACTGAGCGTTTAAAACCTAGCCAGTCGATTAAGCCGCGAGTTATACGGTTTCGCTCTGTCAAACGGTTGTATTCATTGATAACTTTACGATCAATAAGCCGATAGTCAGTTTCATGAGGTATGATCTCGGTTTCAGAAATCTTCTGCATAATTCGATAAAACCAACGTGAGCCAAACGCATGCAGCTTGCTTGTGTTACGCTCCGCAAATACACCGATAACAACTTCATCACCTTTTTCCCAGCGCTTAATAAACTTGCCCATAAGTCGTGGCGGCATCTGCAAATCAGCATCCATAATTAGTGCCGCATCACCACGAGCAGCATGCAAGCCTGCGGTCATGGCTGGCTCTTTACCAAAATTACGAGAGAGTTCTAGGACTCTTAGGCGCCTATCGCGTCGTGCAAGTTGTCTAGCGACTTGAGCAGATTCGTCACGGCTCCCGTCGTCAACGAATATAACTTCAAACTGATATTTCTTAAGTCGTGCGAGGCAAGACTTAAGCTCGGTATATAACGGCACGAGATTTGGAGCTTCGTTATACATCGGAATGATGATTGATATGGTCTGTTCCCCCACACTACCCCCTTCCCCGAGACAAATACTGCTCGTGGTTAGTTTTTAGTAAGGCTAGTTCAGTGTTTCAGCAATAAAACAGAAATGGTCAAAATGAAAGAATATGCCAAGCATATTCATGGCGCCAACGTTATTACGGCCGTTGACACCAAGAGATTTTAGCATAACCATGTTATATTTCGCTATTGGATGCTTCACAGCAAAATCGCAGTCTATTATGATCACGCTTCGCCTTGCTCGGGTACTAGCTCGACTCCACCGGACTTCACACGCATTGACCACGCACCCAACAGTACCCCAACACTCACACTGCCATAAAGTAAATCATTGACGATCGCCTGAGGTGATTGGTGATTTATAAGCATACAAATAGTAGTCACAAGCGCACCAATAACCGCAATCGCCGCAATCGCATACCTACGAAGCGCCAAGTGATACAACATAAATAAATTGATGACCGAAATAAAGAAAATCACCAAACTTAAACGAGGCAACAAACCGGCATACGGCAAAAACCGGTGACCCATAAGGGTCTCTACGACTTTATGCGGCACCAGACTAAAGACCAGTAATATGCTGCCCCCGATACCTGCGAGCAGAATAAATGATTTCATCAAGACCTGGCGATTATGTTTAGCCGGACGACTCATACGTACCGAAGGAAGAAGAACCTGAGCAACCGATGCGGTGATAAAAAATATAATGCGAGCAATAGTAGCTATACCGGCATACAAACCAGCTGTTTGTGCGTCAAACCAATGTTTCATAACTATTGTGTCGACACTATACATACCCGTAATAATCAATGAGCTAACAAGCACCAAGAACGCATATCTCAACTCCGGGGCAATCATTCGCATGTCAGGTAGCGTAAATAGTGACTTAGCTTGCGCAATACTAAAGCCATTGCGACGGGCTAGCCACGCCGCACAGGTAAATGTCAGAAATTGAGCCAATACGAGGCCGACTAGAACACCGGTCGTTTTCCCATGAAGCATAACGAACACAACCGAGAGTATTAGATCCGCTGCCGCTGCCATGATATTTAAGAATGCAACCAACCCAAAAGATCGTTTACCTCTGAGATACGCGCTTCGAAAAGTCAGAGGGATAGTGACAAACACTGCAAGGCTCAGTACTGCAAAAGGCCAGACGGTATTAAAGTGAAAGAAGTGCTTTAGCATAGAGCCAGAGACAATAGTGGCGATCATTATGATAACCCCTATTGCTAGAGCCAACTTCTCAAGTTCCAATATTAGCTCGTCACGTTTTTGGCTCTGCGTGTTGTTTACGATGATATTAACAGTGATCAAACTTAATACGTTTAAGAAAATATTAACCTGAGCAAACAACGAAAAGAGTGCTTGAACTTCACCAAAGCTATTCGTGCTTAGCAAGCGTGCCATTATAGGGTAGAAGATGTAGTTGAGCGCCCCGGCGCCTAAAGCTCCAAAGAAGAAAATAGCATTGTGTTTCAGGAATGTACTGTTTCGAATTGCGTTTACTATGTTAGGCATACCCCTCCATGTGCTGTATAAAATTGTAGTTTAGCATGTGTACGTATGACAGAACTGTGAATTTAATTTCAATTGATGACACAGAATCCACCGTACCCTAGTTTTATTTTTACGTAACTGATAGTAGATGTATTATTTAGATAATGAATCCTCAGATAGACGCATTTATTGACGCTCTGCCCACATGGCAAAAAGATATCTGCGATAAAGCACGACTACTCATACACGAAGCGGAGCCAGGCATAGAGGAGACTATCAAGCGTAGCGATCGGCCTTATTTCGTACTAAACGGTAATGTATGTGCATTTCAAGCGGCTAAAGATCATGTCAATATTTTTATCTACGACCCTATTGCCCCTGACCCTCAGCACATTATCAATCAAGGCCACGACAACCAAACAGCACGTTCGATACAGGTCTACCAAAATACCCCACTCAACGACCAGGCATTCAAAGATTTAGTTCATGCCGTCGCCGAAAATAATCGGGCCGGTGGTTGGCGCGAGCTTAAGGGATAAGCAACCAAGCTAGAAAATGGTCATTCGCCAGGGTATAAATCCCTACGTTGAGAGAGCAATTATTGCACCTGCCACTGCAGCTGTAAGCCAAACAGAAATCGCAATTATCAGTACCACTTGCGCTATTTTGCTACCCTGAAGTACATGCCCATCTTCGGCAACCTGTAAACGCCCCTGTTCAGTCGGCAATCGCTCATCACGATATGTAGTGATGTTATTCATAAGCTGCTTTTTAATATCTGTGATTTTAGCGGCCATGTCAGGGATCTGCTTGTCGAGATTACCCCAGGGTCCGTACAGAATTAGTCGGTCTTCTACAATTTCGATATCGTAATCAGCGGCAGCACGTAGCGCCCACATAACTTCAGGTGTAATAAAGCTTAGCGCATCAATTGTGTAGCCAGGTGGAAAATACGTTACAAAATATCTATCAAAATCACCTTCCAGGCTATGTTTTTGACTTGCGCTCAATTGGAAGCGAAACTGTTTTCCTCTAGCCTTCTTGGAATCAAAAAACACATTAGGCAATGCGCGAGGCAATTGTGTCACCATCACACCGTAGTACACATACAAATTAGGATACTCACCGTTTTTGACGTACCGATACTGTGTATAGGTAAAGTCTCCATAATCCCAATCAGGGCCAGAAAAACAGCTGTCAATGCTCTGATCACGCGCCTTAGGCATACTATTCAAAAGGTTGGGCTGAGAAACAACGTCATATGCACGAACAGATCCTAACTCATACCCACTTCGAGCGGCAAAATCGGCTACTCGCTGCGGATGATTACTAACACTACGACGAGTATACAAATATCGGGCAGTCAGCATAACCGGCATGGCTGCTGCCATTGTCATGAAGATCCAACCATACTTACTATTGTTCTTGCCTATCAAGTAGAGCGTACTGGAGACCATTACAAAAATCATGAAATAGCCCGAGGCTGTCCTGGTTTTAGTGAGCGTCCGCATAATGCGCTCATTATACATTGCTAAGCATGAGACCGTACTGTACGGATGAACAGAAGATGGATAAGGGATCACTTCTTTGCCGATTAGCACAACCCATGATATAGTCGTTGAACTATGTATTTCGCCACTGAAGAACTTCAGCGTAGTCCTGACGAGATCTACACGGAAAGTGTCGACTATATGCAGACTTACTTTCAGGCCGACCAAAGCTGTTTTGAGTTGCCGTGGGTTTTTAGTGCCATTGAAGCAATCCATCCAGATGACGAAGACCTAGCCAACTTTGTACTAGATTTCAATATAAACAGCCGAGTAGTAGCCGCTCTGCAAGCAGAAACATACAACCGACGCTCCGCGGCTAAGACTATCGCCAATAGTCTCACCGATGAGAAATCATTTTTCCAAAGTGAGGTCATTGAAAGGGCAAGCAAGGCTGGTTCCAGTGCTCATCCACCCCAACCCAAGAATCCCGGCTATGGCATCATGCGGCCTTTTGACCTGGATGAATTTAATCCCAGGGAATTTGGCAAAACTAAGCTCACCCCCTATCCTCTGGACATGAACCGACATGACTGGGAGGGATTGTCTAATCGTACATATGGCGCAATCATCGGCAAGGTTACCGAACACACCAAGCGACAACACGATGATTACTTAGAATTACGCCTGGCAAGCACTGCAGTTCGGCTCGTATGCGGCAGAGAGGTTGCGCAGTCACATGTGTTAGTTGCTACCGCACCAAGCCGTGTCGATACGGCACATCATGTCCTACAGGCTGTTGGCAATCGCTACGACCGAGGAGTCGTTTCAATCAGTGGAGCTCTCAATCGTGGTAATCATATGAGCGAATGGGATATCTGGCAAGACCTTAGTAAGCGAGCCGAGCACAGATTGAGCAATGAATACCAGCAAATGCTACTTGAAGACGGGATGGCATTGGCCATGCGTAATCATCATCCAGATGCAGCCCTCAACATTATTGAAGATATTTTTGACCGTACAACTTACGATGCCGAATACCAACCTAGCAATAATGCCTTATGTCGCGTCGCCCGAGCGTTGTCTATTCTAGCTATGCAAACCTCGGAACACGTCCAACTTACATAGTCGACTATGTCCGCGGCTGCTATGATAAAACCATGCATGATAATTTTTTAGAACTACTGGCGGTTGGCGGCAAATCCAACTCGTTAGGTAAAGTTACTGACGTAATACAGCTTGTATTAGACGATGAATCTCGACTTGATGAGCTATACAACTGCTTATTCGCTGAGGATGCATGGGTGCGCATGCGTGCAGCAGATGCGCTCGAAAAAATCTGCCGTGTACACCCCGACTGGCTATTGCCCTACATTGATAGATTCACTAAAGATTTATCTTCCAGTACTCAAGCATCTATCCAATGGCATTTAGCGCAGATATACGCTCAGGTCGAACTCACACATGAGCAAAAGGAATTCGCCGTAAACTGGCTCACCCAGTTATTGTCGACAAAAGAAGTTGACTGGATTGTGGCCGCCAATGCGATGGATACACTCGTGCAGTTCACGAATGATGGATCATTTTCTAAATCAGAACTTATACCCCTGCTGAAGATTCAGCAACACCATAAATCGAATGCTGTTATTAAACGCGCTAACAAATACCTCGAACAGTTCTCAGACTGAAGTTTACTTATGCGTTGCAAAACGTAGTTCTTTTTACAATGTGAAATGATTTTGTTTTTGTTTTAAGGTGGGTGGAGTATCTAAGAGGAAAGAATATGCAACTTACGTCTCCAGCCTTTGATAATCTAAGCCTCATCCCTGAAGAGTACGCTTTCAAAGGTAAGAATAGAAATCCCCCACTTATTATTAACCACGTCCCTAAACATACTGTCAGTCTTGCAATCATCATGCACGACCCTAATGGTTGGAAGGGCGACTTTTTACACTGGATAATATGGAACATACCTGCTGATACTAAGGAGATTCCTGAGAGTGTCCTCCCTGATGGTGCAATAGCTGGCCTTAACGACAAAGGGGTTCAAGGCTACATGCGTCCCACACCACTCGCACGTACAGGCATACACCATTACATCTTTGAACTATACGCACTTGACACTTTTCTCGATCAGACCTATGACGCAAACAGACAAACAATTGAAACTGCGATAGCTGCTCATACTATCGAAAAGGTCAGTCTTACAGGTCTATACAGCAGATAACGATCAGACTACTCCACTTGTGCCAAGCCATAGATACTGGCATCATTGGGATATGGAAAGAGAGCAGCAAGTATTCACTGACGTCAGTAAGCTATACTCAGCAGCAAAAACAAGCATGAGTACATGGATGTGGAATAACCATACTCAGTGGGTTGCGGATAAAGCTAGACAGTTAGCCAAAAAATACGGAGCAGATACTGAAATAGCATTCTGCGCGGCTCTGCTTCATGATCTAGGTGACAGTTACTACGAAAGAGACCATCCAGAGTTTGATACATGGTCCTGGATACAGGGCAAGGAAATATTGAGGAGTGCTGGATTTCGTAAAAAAGAACGCGATGAGATTCTTGAAGCTATTCGTACTCATTCATGCCATCCAGGACATCTTCCCACGACCCTTGAAGGAAAAGTGCTAGCAACAGCTGACGGCATGTGGCATTTACAGACCAGCTTCTTTCCGACCATCTGCTACATGAACCGACCGGAGAATACAACATCATACGAAGAATGGCAGCATTGGTTCACGAAGAAGATTGAAAGAGATTTTGGGCCTAAAATTTTCTTCGAAGACGAGAGAAACGAAGTGAGAAAAGATTACGAGGCGCTAAAGAGAGTATTCGGGGATACGAGCATTTCCTTGTCGACTACTCGCGGATAGACACAGCGCTTTTGCTATACTGTGCCCATGGATACACAGCCCACAATCGTATGGAATGACTCAATTCGCCTCGCTCTTTCAGATGTAGACGAAACAATTGCAGAAGTATACACACCGGCCGAACCAGAGATGATCGAAGAACTCGCTGGCTTCTTACGTGAAGGTCATAAGCTTTTCATGGTGACAGGCGGAAGTTTAAAAAGAGTACGTAGTGGGATCACAGATCTTATCCCTGC
>CAZBLZ010000002.1:35162-41897 GCA_964493045.1 uncultured Candidatus Saccharibacteria bacterium | reverse complement strand
CCGATTTCGCCACGACTAGGCGGGAACTTCGCCCTCGATTTTGCGGTCGAAGGAGTTTCTAAAACAACTTCAATCCAAAAAGTCCTAACAGACGATTCAGTGCTTTCTACAATTGGTTTGTCTTCGGATGATGTACAAAATCCAAACGAACTCGAAGTCTGGGGTGACAAGTTCTCTGTAGTAAACGGCGGCACTGATCGACATATGAGTGAAGCTGTATCACCCGATGTACGTTCAATTGATTTTCGTCAGGAAGACACTTCAGAACTACCCAAAGACTACAATATTGTTCTTTGGGACGGAGCACATCACCTCCATCATGGCTTACTTGAATACCTACAGTCTCGACACTCAAACTAGCCATCCTTAACCCCTGTTTTATGTCACTCCGTAACTTGAGATTTCGGCTATTTTATGATATAATCTCACAGAATCACATCCTGTGGTTTGGTAGCTCCCAGCTACGAGGTTAACAATCCGAGGAGACAACTCCCGTGAACGGTAATCGCCTTATCGCGACCATCTTCGTCACCAGCCTGGCACTCGGCTGTGCAGCCTGTTCGCCGAAACACGACGACAGCAGCAACAAAGCCGTAGCGTCCAGCAGCCCCAGTCAGCGGACCACCACGTCTTCAACGGCTCCGGCAGTTCCTGCCAAGTCGACACGACTCGTCGCCGTGACCTGGTGCGACCCGAAGAACGCCGGCTACCGGACAGTCCAGAAGTTCGACCTCAACGGCACGCCCGTCGGCGATCCCGCCTACTTCAACGTGACGCCTACGGGTCGGACGAATACCGGTGCCACCGAAGCTGGCTGCAACCCCGGCATCGACGGTGCCGAGATGAGCAGCGCGTTCGTTGTCGGCAGTGGCTTCGACACCATCGTCACCACCAAGGTGTTCGGTGGCAGCATCCACGAAGGCTTCGAGTACTCCGTGAAATCGATCCCTGCGATCACGGACGGCTCCGGCGCACCCGACCCCACTCCGAACAACTTCTACGACATCACCGGGCTCAGCTCCAGCTCGACCCAGAAGGTGACTGATCTGCCTGGTGCCATGGGCCCAGACAAGAAGGTCTACTTCGTACGGGTGAAGGCCCAGGCCGGCGGTCCCGCTTCGATCTACGTACTCATGAGGGGCGACGCGAACAATCCGGCGAAGCCGATCCGCCAGCTCAACGACCCTGGTGCCGTCTTCTTCGCCCAGAACGCCACTGAGCCGTACCTCGCATCCGACAGCAACACAGCCGGTCGCGGTACGTACGTCGAGGGCGGCAACTACGGCTTCGGTGGCACCGACGGCGGTATCAACTTCGGAACTCGGCGGCAGCTGGACACCGGCGGCAGCACGTACTACAAAGTCACGGGCGTCGACGGCAACCAGATCCTGCACCCGTTCCACGTGTACAACAAGCAGCACCTGCTCGCGTCCACGGAAGAAGGTATCTACGACGTCACCGTCTCCGGCAGCAAGGCTACGGCCAAGAAGCTCGCCAGTGCCCCCGGGTACTACATCGGCGACGCCCAGCTGGTCGGCAACACGATCATGTTCGTCATGGGTGACGACAACGGCGATCACTCGCTCTTCACCGTCCCGGTGACCAGCGGCGCGCAGAAGAAGGTCTACACCTTCCCGCACGGCACCACCGGCGACGTCAACCTCCTCGGCACCGTCAACGCCTCCTGAGACCCTCCCCGTCTCGGCGTGACCGTTAACCTCCCGCTACGAAAGGAGCACACCACCGTCCCCGACAGATTTTTCCTTCATAGGAAAACATCACTACGTCGGGGGCTTTACATATTCAGCAGAATTTTACACTGACGCACACTGCATGATCCAAATGACACAAATTTGCGTTATTTCTGTTATTTGATGTATACTACTGGCATGGACAGAGATAAAGTACTTATATACGCAGATCACCTAGCCCGTTTTTACGCAGATAAATATGGGTTCGCACCAGCTACGGGACGGCTCATTGGTTATCTTTCAGTGTGTCAACCAATGGAGCAATCTATCAATGACATAGCTGAAACATTACTCACCAGTCGGAGCGCCATAAATGGAGCAATTAAAGTATTGGAGACCATGGGGCTCATTCGTCGCACACGGCCAGCAGGCACTCGCGCCGATCTTGTTAGCCTCAATCCAGTCGATTGGAAAAGTACCGGTTTTGAGCCAGGTGAATATACACAAATGGCGGCTTTAGGGCGCGAAGGCTTAGAGCTCCTAAAGGATGCTTCACCTGAACGTCGACAACCACTCGAAACGATGGTTTCTATGAATGATTTTTTGGCCGATAGGATACCTAGGTTGTACGACGAATGGATGGCCTATCGTGAAGAAAATAATGACAGTAAAAAATAAGGGGGAATAACATGAACGATTTTCTAAACAAAATTATTGGTGACTTAGAGGGTAAAAAAGAGTGGAAAGCACTGGAAGTCCGCGCTAAAGCATTGCCAGAAGACTACCGAACGGTATACGACGAGATCAAGAACTACGTATGGCACGGTGGCACAGGACTAATGGATCCAAGTAACCTGTTTAAGCGTCTAGTGGAGCTCTTTGAAGAAGGCGTAGCAGACAGCAAGCATGTCACAGAAGTTACTGGTGATGATGTTGCAGCATTCGTAGATGGACTCGTACGTGATGAAAAAACATACGCAGACGGTCTACGCGAAAAACTAAATCACGCTATTTCAGAAAAGCTTGGAAAATAAAAAGGAGGAGATATGAAACCAGCTATTACGGTCAGTGAACTGAAAAAATCATATAAAAAGAATGCCGTTCTTAAGGGAGTTAACTTTACCGTCGAAAGTGGAACAATCTTTGCTCTACTCGGCAGTAATGGTGCCGGCAAGACCACTACTATTAACATCCTAACGACGCTTATCGAGGCAGATGCAGGTAGTGCTACAGTTAGCGGATTCGATGTTGCTAAATCTTCCGACAAAGTACGTCAGCATATTAGCCTTACTGGTCAGTTTGCAGCAGTCGACGACATGCTTACCGCCCGTGAGAACTTAGAACTTATCGGTGATTTACGACACGTGAAGGATTCTACACAAACAGCTAAAGACTTACTCAATAAGTTCGCACTCACAGATGCAGCAGACCGACTTGCCTCGACCTTTTCTGGAGGCATGCGACGTAGGCTCGATATTGCTATGAGTCTCATTGGTAACCCGCCAGTTATCTTTTTAGACGAGCCGACTACCGGCCTTGATCCAGAAGCACGTAAAAGCATGTGGCAGACAATTAAGATGCTCGCTGAAGGTGGAACAACGATCTTCCTAACAACACAGTATCTTGATGAAGCTGATGAACTAGCAGATATGATCGCCCTACTCCACGAAGGTAAGATCGTAGCCCAGGGCACTGCAACTGAACTAAAGAGGCTTGTCCCAGGAGGAATGGTAAAGTTCACCTTTGATAATGAAACGCAGCTCAACAGCGCAGTTAGCACTCTCGGGAAGGCTTTCGAAGTAACCAAGGAGAACGGCCTAACCCTTACCGTTGCAACCAATGGTGACACAAAACAGATTGCTGATCTATTTATTCGCCTTCGTGACGCCAAACTCGAGCCGACTAACTTCTCGCAACAAGTCCCGACACTTGACGACGTATTCTTTAAACTCACTGGCAAAAAGGAGGAAAAATAAATGCAAACGATTAAAGATACTTGGACAATGACCAAGCGGAGCTTGAAGCATATCCTTCGTAGCCCCGATACCATCATTACGGTAGTCATTACGCCAATCGCGTTACTGCTGATGTTCGTGTATGTTTTAGGCGGTGCACTTGAGCCACAGGCAGGCTCGACAAAGTATGTTGATTTCATTACGCCAGGAATCATTATCTTCTCAATTGTTAGCGGTATTGCCTATGCGGCTTTCCGTATCAATACGGATATTCAGAAAGGTATTATTAACCGCTTCCGTACAATGCCAGTCGCCCCCTCCTCCATCTTGAGCGGGCAGGCTACGTCGTCAACACTGTCCAATCTATTTTCTTCAGTGCTAGTTTTAGGCGCAGCATTTGCGGCGGGCTTTCGTACCCATGCAGGACTTGAAGAATGGTTACTATTTACAGGATTACTAGTCCTTTTCACCCTGGCGACAACTTGGATGGCAGTATATTTCGGCCTAAAGGCTAAATCACCAGAAGGCTCTGCCTCCTTTAGCTACATCCTTATGCTGCTTATTTTCCTCAGTCCGTCGTTTGTACCGACCTCGTCAATGTCACCAGTCTTACGTGGCTTTGCCAAGAATCAACCGTTTACATCCATTATTGAGACTATGCGTTCACTACTGACCAATGGTACTGCTGGCGATAAAGCAGGACTTGCATTCGCGTGGTGTGCTGCAATTCTTGTAGTCATGTACGCACTATCAATTTTGCAATATAAGAAGAAGCAACTATAGCTGCTTGCTGTAAGCAAATCCATATAGAATGCTCCACTAAAAGTGGGGCATTTGCTTTATCTAACCGTTTGAATGACCCACTCCACTGGTGATACACTGCAGACATGTTACACCTATGCCTAGCTGTTATCCCCTCTCGTTCGCGTTTTGACGCCCTGCAGCCAAGGCTCTGTCAGCTACAGAGTGAGCATGGAGGAAAACACGCGGAATTTCCATTCTTAAAAGATCTACTCACGAGTCACCCGGCTGTTGCAAAGAAAATCGTCAGAGACTCGATTATGACTACTGGCGCGGCATGGAAAAGCGAAGAGGCGGGGCCAAATCGTATACTGCGCTGGGTAATGTTGTTGCCAGACGAAGTGCTGCTCGATTATGGCATCAATATGAACAACCTTAAGCCACAAGTGGTGGCAAAGCTTCGAGATAAAGCAGCTACCTACGAAGAATGCATTCAGGTTGCTAAGCGACTTACATGTACCGCTTACCAAATGCCGAACAGCCCAGAACCGGATGTGTTTACTAAAGGTTACCTAGAAGACCATTTTGGCCCTATGGCTCCAAACTCAACACCATGTCTCATATGCTTAGAGCCTCTGTCTTTTACACTGTTCTCAGGCGCAGCTCGTGGCAAAGCTGCAGTTGAAACAGGTCATATGAACCCACGCCATCACGATGCCACTAACGTCGGTTTCGTACATAGAGAATGCAATATCGCTCAAGGTAACAAAACACTGCAGGAATTCTATGACTGGATAGCAGCAATTCTTGAACGAGCTAATAGCATCTAAGCTTAATTAGATTGGTATAAATTACTTTTCAGCATAGCCAATAATAAGACGCGATGAATGATATATCCTGACAAAACGACAAGCAGCTAGGGTAAATAAGCGCAGTGCGCCGAGTGGGAGTGACCAGAGAGGTCTGTAGAGCCCACTCGGCGCGCGCTGATGTCGTTGTCAGATCACTTGGCGGTCGTACTCGTGTCACGAACACGCCGGTAGGCGAACAGCACATCGTCACTACTGGCACTCGGCACCTTGTACTCCTCGAGCCATCCCTTGCGGGTCAGCTCAGTGAGCACCTTGAGGGTCCGTTTGCTACCCAGCTTAGTGAGATCGTCCACCGCCGTGACGAACGCCTCAAAGCCCCGCTCGTCGAGCAAGGTGACAGCCTCGTAGGTGATCTGCTCCTCTGCATCCGCGTTGGCTGAGAACATCTGCGGCGAGACGAGACGATACGAGACCGCCTGACGATGACGCCAGCGTCGTGCATCAGTGGTGAAACGTTCGAGGTGCCCCCCACGTACTCGCGCCTCCAGGGCTGACAGTACATCAGCTGGATCGAGCTTGGCGTTAGCGGTGTGCAGGAACTGCAGGACACTGAGGAGCGTAATCGGTCGATCCTCCACGTGGAGGCTGGTTACAGCACTCCAGACTGTTCGCCTGATCTCATCCTTCCGACGAGTAGACTCACGCGTCCAGACCACGAGCGTGCCCCAGCCCATTGCGACTATGATGCCCGCAACAATCACCGAAGTTGCCATGGTTGGCCCCTAACTGCTTGTCGTGTGAAAACCCGATTGGGAATTCGTTAGATATTATACGTTGAGTAAATATATAAATCCAATATAGTTGCTAATCTAGCAACTATCTCTGTTTGGAAACAAAAAGACTCCCCTAAAGGAGTCTTTGTAAATGCTTGGAGGGGAAAGTCGTATAAACAGGGTGGGCGGAGAAAAAATGGGGTGGTAGCAACAAGAGTGCAATAGGTAAAAAGTCTTCTCAACGCGACAAACAGTGTCTATACGACTTCTACTAGACAAGGCGCGTCCCGAGCGATGTAGCCGGGCATACGAAGGCGCCAATGTCTGGTACTCAGTTCAGTGGAAACATATGAGTGAGTGTGGCTTGCACGTACTGTGCTGACTTGGTGCAGGTTTGTGCGAGGTGCTCACGGAGGGGGTGGTGTGCGTTGGCGCGTTCGGCGTTGACGATTTTCCACCGCCTCCCATGATAGCGGCTATGACAGCCAGTGCGACAAAGAAGCCTGCACCACCCTTGCGAGCCCTGCTCCTGGGCTTGTCTGACTTCTTGCCAAATGTGGCGAGGGCTGCGACGACGCATATTACGACGAAGAAGCCGGAACCGAGCCTGGTTGTTGTATCGGCAGCCAGAACGATCCCATTTGCGAAGTTCATGACCTGCTCACTCTCTGTTGTGTACCAATCTGAGCTAGTATTATTTTATACTGATTTCGGCGTATCATCAATTTTCCTAGTCTAATCATCCTTCATTTACAGAGGATAT
>CAZBLZ010000002.1:33164-35062 GCA_964493045.1 uncultured Candidatus Saccharibacteria bacterium | reverse complement strand
TTTCGGCGTATCATCAATTTTCCTAGTCTAATCATCCTTCATTTACAGAGGATATGAGACATTCTTGACGTCCTAATTTTTGATACGTAGCCTGACCCCTTTAGCTATAGACACAACCTTGGCTAGTACTCGAGAGAGACGCCTAGACCTCTACGGATACTCTTCTGAGCATCAGCAACAACAGAATAAAGCTATGCAGTACAGACATAGCTAAGATGTTCAATAGGATCACCCAAAGGTTTTGCGAAATATGCACGAGCGCCAATAAGTATCCTACGATCACAATGCCGATGATTCGGGCTAATAATCCGCGCTTATCAGCCCAGAGTTCTCGCCATGGAATATGACTAACGTACACATACAAAAAGATGATGTGCACTGCCAAGATCAGACTAAGGTACACGACAGATGGGACATAGAGTTTGTAGTATGTAAGTGGCTCAAGTGCGAGCAGAGCAAAGGTCACTGTAGCTACTTTACGCCAGAATAGGTGTGGTTCATGCAGTTCGATAGCGAGATGAGGCATGCCTTTACTGTACTTGTTTACGATCGTATTAACTAGGTATCTTGGCCTATAATGTATGGCAATGAACACGTATGTAACACTTCTGCGCGGCATCAATGTAGGCGGGAAAAATAAAGTGCCAATGCTTGAGTTAAAAGAATGCCTAGCAGAACTAGGTTTTGTAGGCATCACTACCTACATAGCAAGCGGAAATGTCATTTTGCAGTCTCCTAATCACGCTGAGGAAGTGCGTCAGCAAATTGAAGAAGCATTACCTAAGAGGTTTCAGCTCGATAGTGAGCTGATTAGAATCTTAGTACTCACGCACGACCAGCTTAAGATGATCGTAGATGACAAACCCAAAGGTTTTGGCGAGCAACCCGATATATACCACTATGATGTCGTTTTCCTTATGGGGATTGATATAGCCCAGGCACTACAGGTATTTGACCCTCGCGAAGGTGTCGACCAGATCTGGCCAGGTAACAATGTAATCTATTCGCAGCGCCTTAGCGCCGAGCGAACCAGAAGTAGACTCAATAAGATTATCGGCACACCAGCCTATAAGGCTATGACTATTCGAAACTGGAATACAACTCTGGCATTACTCAAAATGCTCGGCTAAGACATCCATCAGTCGCACATCTAGGTGTACAACTAGAGCGTATTCTCATATATAGACTAGTGAGATCACACTATAGGCGCTAGAAAGGCGGCAAGCCGGTCGGCGATTGTACTGTGACCTTTATTGGACGGATGAACCGTGTCTGCCGAGGCCCACAAACCATAGCTATCATTATCCGCCCCAGGCATTTGCGGACCGAGCGTGAAATCCATAACGCTTACTATGGAAGTACTACTTGGCCCGCCCGTGTCTGCCGAGGCCACATTCCAAGCTGCATTTACATATTGCGACCACGGATACGTGTAGCCTGACTGCCCCACGCGCGGCGGGTACATATTGAGGATAATTGCCGGATATGGCGCCGTAGCGGCTGCACGTAATTGACTAATAACAGTTGTGATGCCCGTTTGAAATGTAGCAGGTGCTACACCATTATACTGATCATTCACGCCAAGTGAGATAATAATTGCCGCAGGCGTAAGTGCTGCAATAGCTGCAGCCGGACTAGCCGTGGCGCTTGTCATTACACCCGACCAATTTGAGGTCTGCCAGCCGTAGTGGCCAGCATCATGCACCTGTATACCAGCGGCATAGTCTCCGTTATATTCCACAATTCCATCGACATTCGAACTACCAGACACCCATGCTAACGTCAAAGTATGTGAGCCTACAGCGCCAAGTGAGATATGTGTAATTTTACCGTCCACAACCGAGCCACCATTGGTCGAAACACTCGTGGCACCCCCTCCGTCTACTGCCCAGCTAAAC
>CAZBLZ010000002.1:26201-33064 GCA_964493045.1 uncultured Candidatus Saccharibacteria bacterium | reverse complement strand
GCCACCATTGGTCGAAACACTCGTGGCACCCCCTCCGTCTACTGCCCAGCTAAACGTACCTCCGAATGGTACCTGCGTCCACATGATGTCCGCCGAATCTCCTGTCAAAGCATAGCTTATAGACTGGCCGGTGGCACTGAATTGCACGAACTGTGACTTCGGCCCAAGCGTTGTACCCGCAGACGGTGATCCAGTAATTGTCGCCGGCCAAGTAAATGATATTTCGCCCGAGCTCGCCGGACCCAAAAATCCACGCCCTCCGCTCGTTACACCCGTAGTTTGGAAACGCGTGCGAAGATTATCACGTAACCGTGCCGTCCATCGTCGTTCTGCACTGGTCGCGCCTTGACCTTCTGTAATACTATCGCCAATACACACCACATTGCAGCGAGCGTAATGGCGATTGGCAAGTGCGGCCGCCCATGGCGTCAAAGATTGAGCACGCTGCGAAGCGAGCTGCTGCTGGCTATAAGCGCTCATGGTTAGAGCAGTGGGTGCAGATAGCGTTATGTCTACCTTATTGTTTGCCACATCATCCGCTGCGCTTAATACAACATTACTACCTTGGATAAAGTTGATGCGCTTGCGTGTGGCGATAAGCGTGCCTGCGCGAGCCACCTCTACTTTTTGTGTAGTCGAATCATCGTTCACTGACAGCGTACGATCACTTGCTAGATCCCCACCACCCGCCAGGCCGGTTCCAGTAATGATTTGCCGAGTTGAAGGTACTATCGTGCCATCTGCGCGAATTTTAAGGCTGCCATCGTCATTATGTTCGACGTGCAGAAAATCATTGAGAATATTCCCCCATGCATCTCTATCACCGCCAGGGGTCGGCAACCTACTTAGCATCACATACTTTTCCTATGTTATATACCTAGTATATGGCTGCCCTAGTCACTATGCAACGCTTATACTTAAAAAACCGGCGTCAGATCATGCCAACAGCGTAAGCAAAATTAGTCGTGACGTTTGGCGAACATTTCGATAATTTCGGGGAGTTGGTGTGGAACAATCTCAGCCTTAACGACATAGCCGTCCGCATATTCTTCCCAAGTGTTCTGAGTCTTCTCTGTTAGCCCTAAATTCGTCAACATAACAATTGGCACATCAGTACAACCATACTCTGGGTTCGTACGCAGTGTCATGAGAGCATCCAGACCCGTCTTTCCACCGGGCAACATGATATCCAGGAATATGAAATCCGGTTTGAATTCAATCGCTTTTGCGAGTGCCTCGTCAACCGTTACTGCAACCGCAAGATCGTACTGCTGCTTTAGTACACGACTATACAGCTCGATAATTTCGGTGTTATCTTCGACGAGAAGTATTTTTGATAATCCAGCCATGGCTACGCGTTATACTTTCTGATTTTACCTTTGCTTCTCTATTATACGTTTCCTCATCAAAAGTGGGTAGCACTACAGTAAATGTTGACCCCTTTCCTTCTTCAGATTCTACAGTGATACGGCCATCGTGCATTTCTACAATTGAGCGTGATATAAACAATCCTAGGCCCGTACCCCCGCTACCACTCGTCAGCGAAGAACGAGCTCGGTAGAACTTAGTAAACAGGTGTGGCAAGCTTTGTTCGGATATACCCACACCATTATCTATAACCTTCGTCACGACCTCATCACCCATTTGCACTACGGTAACTGCAATAGTACCACCGGTAAGCGTATGGTTGATAGCATTACTGACGAGGTTGTTAATAACTTCGGTGATTGCAAGAGGATCAGCAAAGAGATATACCCCTTCTTTTGGCCCTTCATAGGTAAGTGTTAGTGACTTCGCCTTAGCCGTAAACTGCTGGTCTGCAATCGCTTTCTGTACTAGCTCCGCCCAATCAACCTTATCGCGGCGCAGAGTCAGTACACCACGCTCAATGCGTGATACGTTGAGTAGGTTGTTAATGAGCCCCACTAGTTGTACTGAGCTGGCATCAATATGACTTACGTAATCTTGGATCAGTTCCGACGGCTGAAAACTCTTTTCATGCTGAATCAAATCAACATACCCACGAATCGATGTCATTGGCGTGCGCAGCTCATGAGCGGCCATAGAAACAAAGTCGACCTTCATATTTTCGAGTTCACGTTCTTTGGACTTATCTAGAATCGTAAGAATGCAGTTGATACCCGTTGGATCATCGCGGATTGGGTTCACAAGCATATCTACAAAATACACTCGCTTATTTTCGTTGGTCAGCATTATCTCCTGATATATGCCAACCCCTGTCTGCATTGGATGGAATGGCTTACCGTTCACCGTCCAATGGTATAAATCATCCATCGGCTTGCGAATAATATTCTGTGGTAGTTCTCCGATAAATACAGCGGCGGCAACGTTTGCAAGCATAATGTTCCCTTCACCATCGAGCGCCAAGATACCTTCGCTGACGTTATTCAAGATAACATTCGCCTTAGTTGACTCCGCTACTGCTTGTTGCAGGATAGTCGCCAGGCGTGCTGCCATTCGGTTGAACGCCTGTGAAAGTGAACCGATCTCATCTCTAGACTCCACACTAGTGCGAGTGTCTAATTTGCCAAGGCTGATCTGTTCCGCGCTTTCGGCGAGTTGTCGGATCGGCCGTGTTACCCGTCGACTTACGACGTAACTAACCGCTGTAATCACCGCTGTCGCAATCGCTAAGATAGCACCACCTACGGCCGCCGCACGGTTAGAAGCAGCAAACACCGTGCTTAGTGGCACTTCACTGATAACGCCCCAATTAGTACGTGATACTTGTGCATATGAACTCAGTACCTTCAAGCCTCGCTCCGAGGTCATTGTAGTCGGCGCTGGAGAAGCTGTGGGATTTGCTAAAAATGCCGCAACAGGCGCTGCCTGCTTCAGATTTTGATGCGCTGCACTAAATGAAGTATCAGGATATCCAATTAGTGCACCTTCACTATCAACCACATATGCATACTCAGCGTTACTCGCCGTCTTAGTGAAGACCGACTGCCAGAGATTATTTAAATTCACCGTCTCGATAAGAACGCCACTGATTTGATCCGGTGCCCGTATTTGACTATCTGTTGCCGTAGAGAGATTCGTGAGATTCTGTCCTGACGTATATTGGACAAGAGGCGCGGCAATTGTCACCATTGGTTGTTTCTTACTATTAAACGTAACTGGGCTAATGTACTCCTTACCTGCTAAGTAAGTCGCCGCACGAAACGCATCTTCCGATGAAACGTCCGCTCCTGTAGGTAAAGCGCCTGAACGATTGAAATTGATCGCAACTATACCTTTTTGATTCACCAATGTCAGACGCTGAATATCAGCATCCTGCTGGAGTAAGCTCTGCAAGTCTTTGGTCGCTGCGCCAAGGATAAAGGACTGCACGCTCGTTGCCTGCGAATGAATAATAAGCGCATTTACTTTATCGGTCATGTATTGATCGACTCGATATGAATCACTTTCCGTTTGAACCTTCTGACTCGCAACTGCATCAGATCGTAATGAAATCTGTGCGGTACGATACCAATACACGCTAAGCAGGCCCATAGGGATAAGGGCTACCAACAACAAGAGCACTAGCAACTTCGTGCTGATGTTCGGTCGAAACATAACCATAATTGTATGCTTTCCCTACGGATATACAAAGCCTATTTCCTTGACGCCGATACACCAACACGGTTATGCTCAAGATATTATGGAAAATACTTCAGAACCCAACGAAAAAGTAGAGAATGTAGATCCAACAACATCACAAACAGGCGAGATAAAGCCTACAGAACCTGTGAGTGAACCCGCTCCGACCACTTCTTCAATAACACCAACCGTTGAGACTCCTGCGGAGCCTACTGTCATAACCCCGACGGAAACACCAGCGGAGACGCCTGCTGTAATTACTCCTGAAGTACAGTCACTGGCATCTACCCCAGCAGTTAGCGAGCCGGAAGTACCTACAAGCACGCCTCCCGCCGCGACCGATGTCTCTGACGGACCCATTCCCGAGAGCATGCCCACGACAACACCAACACCGCCGAGCTCTGACCGCTCTCGCCTTAAACTCATTATGGTAGCCGTACTAAGCCTTGTAGTCCTAGCAGCCGCTTCAGTAGGAAGCTATCTTGTTGGTAAGCACAATGCGAAAACAATGACGTCCACGACCAATACAACCACATCAATGGCCATACCTGCCGGAGCAACTATTATTGAAAAATGTGCGCCAGGACTTGGTACTCAATATGTACTTCCTAAGAATATCCCCGACGGACCAGTTTATAACGTCTACCAAGGTAAAGTTATCGGCATCGAGTATATGAGCGATCTTGCGACACTTTCAAAGATCGGCACCATAATCGGCAATCTACCGCTTTATGGCCAAAAATATGATCACATCAACATCATGTCAATGGCAGCTCACTCCGGTTACCCAACTGCGCACTACCAGGTAGATGTCATGATGGTACCAGATGCTACAGCAGCAAAAATCACCTGCGACAGCTCAAGTTCTTCAATGTCGGGTTCAAGTAGCTCATCCGACACTATGGATAGTAGCTCTACTTCCAAGATGTAGTACTAGAGACTTTCACCGCGGCGTCGTGCCTCTTCTTCTAGGGCGAGCTCTTGTGCGGGCGTGAGGTTATCTTCCTCATCCATACGATCACGCCATGCAGCTTGGTACGCAACATCGGCGGCAGCTTTACCTTCAGGTGGTGCATTTTGTAGCGCCTCACGCGCTGCAGTTTCTTGGGCCCGTGCAGCCTTCCATTCGGCAATACCAAGTACCGACGTTGTAGCCACCGCAGCCACACCTATAACCAGAAGTAGTCGCATCTCGTCACACTGTCATAGTATTCTTAAGGGTACCTCTGCTCGAGATATAAGGCCCTTGTAAGTTTCAGGAAAAATTGAAACAATATAACCATAAGCAGGAATCTTTCACCTATGGCTACAGTTATTAAAACTACTCAACTTACTAAGAAATACGGTAACAAAATCGCACTAGACTCACTCGACCTCACGGTCGAAAAGGGTGAGATTGTAGGCTACCTAGGGCCAAACGGTGCCGGCAAAACTACTACCATCCGTCTACTACTCGGCCTGCTACAACCTACAAGTGGTAGCGCATCTATATTCGGGAAAGAAGTCTCCCAATACGCAGCCGAGCTGCATAAACAAATCGCCTACGTACCGGGTGAAACCAGCTACTGGCCTGCACTGACAGGGGCCGAAACGCTACGCTTACTGGCTAATCTACACGGTAGCACGGACATGGCATACCAGAAGGAACTGATTCAAAAATTTGAATTCGACCCGAGTCTAAAAGTACGGACATACTCAAAGGGTAACCGCCAGAAAATAGCCTTAATCGCAGCCCTGTCTACACGTGCTGAGCTGCTTATATTCGACGAACCAACAAGTGGTCTTGATCCTGTTGTATCGAAAGTATTTCGCGATGAGACGTTAGCCGCTAAACATAGAGGTCAAACCGTACTATTGTCTTCACACATGCTCGAGGAAGTTGAAGAACTCTGCGACCGAATAGCTGTTATGCGTGCAGGTAAACTTGTTGAAATTGGCACCTTAGAAGAACTTCGTCATCTTTCGGCAGTCACCGTTGAAGCAACCTTCCCTAGCACACCGCCAGACGTCCACCATATTAAGTCTGTCAGTAACGTAGAAATCCATGACCATTTTCTGCGTTGCAACGTCAATGGCTCTATTGACGAATTACTTGCCACTATAAGCAGGGCTAAGCCCATCAGTCTTCTGAGCCGTAAGCCCACACTCGAAGAGCTGTTTCTGGCATTATACGAGACTAAAGTGGAGCCTAACTAATGCAAACCCTATACCGATTCGGCTTCAAGCAAGCCCTTCGTGGGGCCATAATTGTTGGACTGGTAGGGGGCTTCATGCTCGCCTTGCAGGGGGTTGCCTACCAGAAAACCTATTCAACTCAAGCGGCACAGGAAAAATTCGCCGCCTCCCTCACCTCCGTACCGTCGTTAGGATTGATCTATGGGAACTCGGCCGACCTGAAGCTTGGCACTCCAGGCTACATGGTATATCGCGTGGTCGGATTTATGGGTGTTGTTACCGGTGTTTGGGGACTTGCAACTGCCACGCGTTTGCTGCGTGGGTCTGAAGAAGATGGAAAATGGGAAGTGATCCGCACAAGTACCGTAACCCCGCGGATGGCGACTCTACAAATAATGCTAGGTTTTACTGGCGCATGGGTACTAGCTGGCGTAATCAGCACACTGGTAACCATAGCGGCTACTTCATCGGCAGGAATAGGCCTGTCCTTAAGTTCTGCACTGCTTATTAACTTAGTTATCTTCTTGCCCGGTATACTTTTTGCCGGAGTGGGCACATTTACAAGCCAGCTGGCGCTCACTCGAGGGCGCGCCTATGCTTATGGTCTCACTCCATTAGTACTTTTCTTCTTACTCCGTGGTCTGGCTAATACTCACCCTGAGACAATGCATAGTTTACTGCGTTACACACCCTTTGGCTGGGCCTTGCTCGTGAATCCCGTACTCGCTACGAATGCCTGGTGGCTCTTGCCTTTCGGTATTTTTGGCGCAGGTTTCCTAAGTTGGGGTGTTTGGCTAGCTCAGCGTGACTTAGATTCTAGCGTACTACGTCAGTCAACTAAGATGCGCTCTCGCTACTTCCTACTCGGTGGTAGTTGGCAACTAGCCTTAAGGCAAAACATGTGGTCTTTCATAGCTTGGGCAGCTGGAGCCTTGACGCTTATTGGTATAACCGCCAGTCTGACCAGTGTGGCAATTAGTGCGACAGCGGATTCGACAAGTCTATCTCACTCTGTCCACTCGCTCGCTGGCAACACCCCAGATCTTAAGATCGCCTTCCTTGGCGCAGGTACAGTCTTCCTTGTC
>CAZBLZ010000002.1:23618-26101 GCA_964493045.1 uncultured Candidatus Saccharibacteria bacterium | reverse complement strand
AGACCACGCCTAACTGTCACGCTCTTATACGTAGTAGTTGGCTGGTCGTTCTTGGTCACGCTGCTCGCCTCAGCAGTTAAGCTAAACACTGTGATCCTTCATAGTTCATTGTTTCAATACACCTCGTTCAATCTAGCCAGCTGGCCAAACTGGAGTACCTTCGCATGGCTAACCGCACTAGGGTTAATGTTTAGTGCTCTAGGATTAACCGCTTTCAAACGACGAGATATCATAGCAGAATAATGACTCAGGATACTAAGCACTTTGCAGACGAGTTAACTCAGGGGTACATTCTGAGCGGACTACCCCGTAGTGTAGCTGAGCTGCTCGTATTTCTAACCATTTGTGAACCCGCCGAACAAACCGCAGCAAGCTTACGAGAGCAACTCAACTTATCAACCGGGTCAATCAGCACAGCCCTAAACATGTTAGTTGCCGCAGGTCTTGTGTCTCGTACCAAACCAGCAGGAAGTAAATACTATACTTACGAGCTCAAGAGCGAAGCCTGGGAACACAGTATCATGCAACGCATTGCCGCGATTGAGCAACTTGCAACGGTAGCCAACAGAGGTGTCAAGTTGATGCCTAACAATCCGCGGCTAAGCTCTATGTATGATATGTACCAATACTTCGGTACTGAGTTTAAAGATCTTATGTCGCGCTATCACAGTCGGTAAATCAGTCACAAAGCGTTGTACCCCATCATTTAGCTCGATTCTTACGAACCGAGTTTTTACTTGTACTCACTATTAGATGTATTATAGTTTTATAACTAAAATTTAATATCAATATGAACATACTAACATCAAACCTGGGTCGATTTCATCGTGCCTCTTCAACAAAAAGAACCTCATCATGGTCAAAATACAAACGTATAAACATTGATCTGTGGGTAGGTACAGGATCCGTTTTAGCACTCCTTGCCTATGTCGTAGCATATGGCATCGTGCGCCTGCATGGCTTCGTAATTGACCACTTCAACGAAGGCTATCTCGTAATTATCATCCCGATTTTCGTAGTCGACGGAGTACGAGGCATCCTTGATATAGCATTTGCTAAAGATTATAAACATGCAGAAGAAGATCTCAGTAAAGTCACCGTGGTTATCGCATGTAAAGACGGTGAACCAGTTATTGGTGCAACTCTCGACGATCTAAAAAAGAAATTTGCTCCTTCTCAAATTATCGTGGCCTCTAATGGCTCAACCGATAAAACTTGTGAGATTGTACGCAGTCATGATGCGATCTGTCTTGAGGTTGTCGAACCAATCGGGAAAGTACGTGCCATTAACTACGCCATGCCATTTGTAAAAACACCCTACGTCCTACTCCTCGACGACGATACGTTACTCGACGGAGCACTCATACCAACTGGACTTTTAGATAAAAATTATGGTGGCGTAGCATTTCGAGTACACGTAAAGCGGCGCGCTAAAAATAGTCTCGCGACCCTTATACAAGCACACGAATATCGTAAAAGTTCAGATATCGGTAAGCGCAGACACAATAAGCACGCTGCGGTTCAAAATATCTCAGGAGCAGTCGGGCTCTACCCCCATAAAGAACTAATGCGCCAAGTAGAGCTTCACTCAGGAGAGTTTTCAGGTGAAGATTTGCAACGGACAATGCTGTTACATTTAGCAGTAGACAGTCATTACAAAGGGGTAGTATTAGCACATTCGATCGTACTCACTGAGGCTCCGTCTGATTTTAAGTCCCTGTATCGTCAGCGAGTATTCGGCTGGTTCCCTGGTCAGTATGCCAACTTCAGAAACTACATAAGGGTTATGTTTTCAAGCCATGCCCCACTCGGTCTTCGCGAAGATGCATTTTATAACATATTCTTCGTCATGTTCATGGATATAATCCGGATAGTCGCACTGCCTATCATGGTATTCTACCCCTGGTATTTTGTGGTCATGTACGTCACATACGTAACCTTAGAGACGATAGCCTATCTAAAGAATAGCCGTCAGGAGCCTTACTGGGTTGTACTCATTTATCCCTTCTACGGGCTCTTCGGGCTCGTAACTCGACTTGGCGCATTCTGTACATTTTGCTACCGCAGGCTCATTGCTCACCTGTGCCGTATGAAATACTACGACGATTACCGACGCGCGAGCGCATCAATGAAATTTTTAAGTCTTAGCCTTGTAATGGTGTTTCTCTGCTCCATCCTGACTCTTAACGTCAAGAATAACTATTCACGGACGTTCACTAACATTAACCTTGCACATGCCGCCCATCACATTCAGCAAGCTCTAGTACATAGTTAATCTTTAAGTGCCAAGTATCCTTGCTGATCGTTGATAGCAAAGCCGCCAAAGCTGGAGTCTCCTCCAAATGCTGTGTTGATATTCAAGGTCGATTGTTTAAGCGCGGCCTTATTCTTACCGTAGAAGGTTAATTTAGCCGGAGTGATATCAGTTGTCTCTTCGCCAACGAGCATCTTAACTCCCGCAGCCTGTGCCTCTGTCATTTCAG
>CAZBLZ010000002.1:0-23518 GCA_964493045.1 uncultured Candidatus Saccharibacteria bacterium | reverse complement strand
CTATAGAATTCAATATCAAATTGTATACCCGCTAAACGCTGTGTAGGCGAAGCAGCGGCATTATATTTCTGCACGAATGCAAGCAATTTCAATGGTATGTACTGATAATCAGGATTAGCCCAACGAGTGTCCCCTGCTAATGCCTGCGCTTTAATACCTACCGCAGAAAAAGCAGAAACTTCATCGTGCAAGCCTCGAGTAAATGTCTGTATTTTAGCCGTACGATCACTTCCAGTTGGCAATTCATCGTAGTCGTTGTACCCGGATATATCAATGTATACTTCGGTGACTCCCTGCTGTTTTAGTATTTTTGCATCTTGCTGTTTCGCGGCAACGGTAGTTGTATCTGGCGCCTGCCAGCTCCATACCCCAATGGTCTTACCCGCTGGGAAACCAGAAGGCCCAATTGCAGCAGTTTGGCTCGTATTTCTTAAAACAATAGTAGTTGTTATCGCCACGGCCACGACAGCCATGATTGCGCCTAGCGCAACGGTTTTCTTGAACATAGCCACCCTCCTCGGTTACGTATTCGATTATACGCCGATATGTATCTTCACAGAACTATTTTGGAGATTAACCGCTACACAGAGAGATTATGCTAGCCCGTATACGACGCTAGCCGCCGTAGTCAGAGGCATGAACACTGCCATCTAAAGGCCAATAGTACTTGCCATTATCTGAGGTACCGTATGATTTATTGTCATCACCAGCACGAACCTGAACAAGGTTGTTTCGCCATGAGGATCCACGAGTGGTGCCACCCCAGATGCCCCCATACAAGAAGCCATACAGCTGATTTAGCTCAGTCGAGAAGATATTACCCGAGACGGTGATGTTTGTGGCATTGTTCTGAGTACCAATTGATAGTGCATAACCCCACCCTGAAACGTAGTTATTTGTGAATGAAATGTGGTCGTATATGCCCGTTCCCTGCAAGGCCAGGCCATTGGTATTCCCTAGAGAAGCAATTGTATTGTGGTCAATATACATAGGGCCACCATTACCATCACTCTGCGGACCAATACCATCATGGTGATATACGTTATTAGCGTTATCCGCCGCATCGTGTATGTAATTGTTCGTCCAAGTAGAGGGTTGTCCCGGGAAGCCAGTTACGACTTCCATGCCTGCATTGCCCCAAATATCGTTATGGTCCATAGTCGCAACCGATTCTTGCATAGTGGTAACAAGTTGCCATGATTGGTTGAACGGCGTACCAGGCGCAGTGTGTGACGACGACACAGCACCACTGTTACCAGGAGGAGTGCTATAAGAAGATGGCTTGAATGTTGTGTAGAGGAATTTAATTTTATCTGGCGTATACACCTGTACCATATTGTCGTTTGGCTCAGTCCCCTCGAAAAGACAACCAACAAATGTGAGATTCTTACCAAAAATGCCAATTTTACCCAAAAAATGCTTATAGGCGATGACGCTATTGTCAGGAAAAGTAATGCCTGTATAGCCAGTCGCACTCATGCCACTTTGCCAATCTGTTAGACTACCCGGATAAGCTGCTATGCCAGTACCACCCGCGTTTGCTGGCGTGTGCTTGTAGCCCGTATTCGAGAAATCTGGCCAGTAGCTAGTACCGTCATTCGGACGTGATGCTAGCGCAGAACCCGTACCAGTACCACCGCTCACTCCAAATTTGACTGCATTATTACTCGAAGCAGTGGTGTCACCTATCACGGCAGCAGCGCCAGTAATACTACCATTCTCTGACTCAATAGAACCTGTTGGCGTCAAGGCGTGACTACTAACTACAAAGTAAACACCTACTACTGCAAACAGTAGCAATGCACCGACGGTCATAAAGTTTTGTTGTGACAACCGCATTTTTCGTATATGAAACATACCCTACCTCTTTAAGATAACTAGTAAGGACGTCCAGTCCCCCCACTCCGGGATACAAGAAGCTCAGATAGACCTGCAAGCTCCCCATACTTATTCCGCTACGCTTAAGTGTACGTGAAGAAGCTCAGTATATGCAAGGTAGATAGGCGTTTTATTTCGCTTTTATGCAATTCAATATAGGGGAGTATAATATCGCTTATGAATAACATACAACTCAATCCCTACCTCACATTTAACGGCAACTGCGAAGAAGCTATGGAATTTTATAAAACTGTTTTTGGCGGAGAACTAACTATTAGCCGGTTTGGCGATTTTGCCGGGCCCGAGATGCCTACCGCAGACGACTACAAAGACAAAGTCATGCACGCTATGCTTCGTACCGATGACCTTATGTTCATGGCAAGCGATGGCGCTCCTGGTGTTACCGTGAAATTTGGTGAGAACATGAGTATGTCACTCTCCGGCCCTGACGATGAAAAATTAAGTGGATACTTCACAGCCTTAAGTGATGGTGGCACTGTAACTATGCCGCTCGCCACACAAGTATGGGGCGACAAGTTTGGTATGGTCACCGACAAGTTCAACTTGCAGTGGATGGTAAACGTCGGCAAGATGCAGTAACCGAAGATCTCATTACTAAAATAAAAATACCGGCCCTATGACCGGTATTTTTATTTGGAACAAATCAGTTCTAGACTTCTGCTACTGCTTCCATCTTTTCTACCACAGTATGCGGTGACTTGCGTGGCTGACGAATAACGGTAATCGCTAGTACGACGGCGAACAGCATGAACAGTGCTGCCACGATTAAAGCACGATCATACCCATGCACAAGTGCTGCTGCAGGGCTAAGACCTGTTACGTGCGCCGTAGCCGTAGCAGCTACGCCTGAAAGTATTGCCAGTCCCAGTGCACCACCCATTTGCTGTGAAGTGGTGATCAGTCCAGACGCTAGACCCGCTTCATTGGCAGGCACTCCGGAAGTTGCGGCCGCAATAATAGGCATGAAGGTTAGTCCCATTCCTACTGGCATAAGTAGCAAAGCAGGAAGCAAGTGAAGGAGGTAGCCTCCAGCAACGGGCATAAAGCTTAGCCATACTAGTGAAGCACCAACAAGTGACGGGCCAATAATCAGGAACCGCTTAAAGCCGTACTTGCCAACTAGTTTCGGTGTTCGAGTAGACATGTAGCCAAGCACTATAGGCATAGGTAGAAATGCTAGGCCAGTTTGTACAGGGGTATAGTGCAATATAGCCTGCATGTACAGTGTTACGATGAAGAATACACCGAGCATAGAAGCATAGATTGGCGCCATCATCAGGTTTGCGCCTGTCACATTACGAATCTTAAAGATCGACAGTGGCATAAGTGGGTGTTTAGTGTGTGACTCATGCCACACAAACCCAGCCATCAACGCGGCCGCACTAGCCAGTACCCCTAAGATCGAGCCACTGAGCCAACCCCAGCTTGAAGCTTCACTAAACGCGAATACCGTAGCGATTAGACTGCCCGTGACCAAGACCGCACCAGGCAAATCTAGGCTTGTGTAGGCCCCTTCTCGGGCATGTGCCGGCACTAGTCGAGCTATGAGGATCGACATTACAATACCAATTGGTACATTGATAAAGAAGTTCCAGCGCCAGCTCACATACTGCGTGAGTGCGCCACCGAGCAGTAGTCCAAGCGCAGCACCGCCTGTTGCTACTAGTGTCCAATATGCTAAAGCACGATTTCGGTTTGGACCATCACGGAAGGTCGTCAGCACGATCGACAGCGCTGAAGGCGACATCAATGCCGCAGCCATACCCTGGAATGCCCGGAGCACAATTAGCAGCGTTGACGAATGAGACAAACCAATCAAGAATGAGAATGCGGTGAATGCACCCATTCCAATAAGGAGTGTTCGACGACGGCCAAATAAGTCAGCCGCTCGGCCTCCTAGCAGCAAAAAGCCACCAAATGTTAGCACATATGCCGTAACAACCCATTGGATTGCGCTGTCACTAAAATGTAGCTGTTCCTTTATGGTCGGCAAAGCTACATTAGTAATGGAGCTATCAAGCACCACCATGAACTGTGCAATTGCCACAAGCACAAAAATTAACCACTTCGAAGTCTTACGCATAGACTGTCCTTTCGGTATTAGTTGAAGTCGTAAACTATTGTACATGCCAACTATTTGTCTTGTCAAGCATTGACGCGTATAAGTAACAAGGAGTATACTTAGGGCATGAGTAAGGTAAATCTGCAAGAGAACCTAAATTGGCTCCTCATCCGGGCGTCAATTGTGGCAAAACAGCGGCTTATAAGGCTGGCTGATACGTATGATTTGACCATGATGCAAGCCTTGACGCTCTGTATTCTAGAGCCGGAAACAGCCATACCAATGGCTGGTATTGCAGAATTTCTAACCTGTGACCCCTCAAATGTCACTGGTATCGTGGAACGCCTACAACAAGGCGCCTATATCGAGCGCCGTGAGAGTAGCGTTGACCGCCGTGTTAAAACGATTCAGCTTACCCCAAGTGGCATCGACTTACGCGAAAAACTAATGGACGGCCTTTCTGAGCATGATGCACCAAACCTAGAGCAACTAACAAGTGCAGAGATTGCCATCTTAAAACAGTTGATTAGTAAAACTATTGCCCCAACTGGTACGGGTAAGTACGCGAAAAACTAGATCCTATCTAGCGTTTACGAATAGTGGCAACACGTGGCAACACGGATAGCGCTAAAATAAGCGCAAAGAGTACTGCGAATCCGCACATAATAGAAGGAATGCCACGTCGCGTCGCGCTATTTAGTAAATTAGCAGTGGTGGTTGGTACTAAGAATGCCGCATAGCCTACTGCGAATCCATAAAATGCCTGCCGTTGTCGCTTTGATTCCACTTGGCGAGCATACACGACACTTATTATTATGCTCACTATGACCCAGCCATAATAATACAGTGCATATAGCCATGTCAGACTTCTGTTAACTTGGAAAATGACATAGTTTCCTTCGCAAGCATGACCATACAGTGAATTTGCTGTCAGCGCAAAATAAAGCACAAAAGCTAGTCCCGTAGCATACGCTGTACAAACCAGGAGGGAGCTGCCACTCCTACGTCGTAATAAGGTAATCAGATGAATGCCGAGTGGAGGCAACAATGTAATTGCCGCATAACCAACATGCGACCATTGCACTAGACCTGTGCTACCTGTACAAACTCTGAACTCTGCCAGTTGAAAGAGTGCGAGAAACAAAAGGAGTAGTACTGAGAGTCGTGTAATACCATTAAATCTATAGCGCCAAATGGTGTACGCCAGCAGACTCAGTTCAATGATACATGTTGCAATCATGACCGGTGGCGAAAAACAATAAAATGTCATGCCCCGCTCTTTAGTTGCTTTTGATCTGCCCCACATCTCGATCGTCCCTTTTATAAAGGATAGTATATCACTTAGGTATATATGTCAGTGTACCTATACCAGCTTTGCGCGCACCCTACTCTCTGTTATGATGCGGAGGTATGAAATTACAAAAATTCCGTTGGTCCAAGGTCTACGAATCTACCGAAGAAGAGTTGGTAGAGTTCTTGGAGTCACGTAATCTATCTTCCACCCATTGGACGGCTGAAGCGTTTGCGGATCCAATCACCCGTAGTTTTGATCAAGATGGCACGGTATGGTGCGCCGAAGGCTCTTTCACCATACGGGTAGATGGCAAGTCATTCTCAATGCAACCAGGCGATGCACTCCCAGTCCCTACTGGAGTCACCTTCGAAGTAATGCCCGGGATCTCCGGCTGTATTTGCTACGAAACCATTACGAAATCACTATAAAAACAGATAGAAACATATTAGCCAATGACCGTATGCTATTATTTACCTGATGAAGTTATCGATACCCCATAAAAAACGCTCACCGAGCGGAGCGTTTTTTGTGAACTCGCTTCTCTGGCTTATTCGACTGAGTATCTTCGCAGGGCTACTAGTGGTTGTATATTTTGCATACCGTTATTCATTCCATACGATCGTCCATGGAAGCTGGGCGCTTGGGATTATACTATTCTGGGCCCTAACTGCATATGTAACTATTCCACGCGTACATCGTCAGCTCACAAAGCTCTATCTACCTGATTACTTCATTGGCCGTGTTCGCACTATCGACGGGTTACTTGGAGACCCTATCAATATCGCAGTACTAGGCTCATCACGGGATCTTCGTAGCGCCATGGAAGCAGCCGGCTGGATTGAAGCAGATACAGTTAGCATTAAGAGCTCATTCCAAATCATCCGGTCCACCCTACTTGATGTGAGCTATCCTAGCGCACCTATGAGCGCTCTATTTTTATTCGGGCAAAGGCAGACTTTCGCTTTTCAAAAGCAAGTTGGTAGTAACCCAAGTAAACGACACCACGTACGATTTTGGAAAACTCCCGAAAGCTGGTGGCTACCAGGTGGCCACGAAGCAGACTGGGTCGGAGCAGCCACATTCGACACTAACGTTGGCCTTTCGCTTTTCACCGGCCAAATCACTCATAAGATTGCCGAGAACGTCGATGAAGAACGAGATTTTGTAGTAGATTCCCTCGCTCAGACCGGCAAAGCTCAGGTATCAGTAATAGAACACTTCTCAAGTGGTTTTCACGCCCGTACTGCGGGAGGTGACCGTATGCGCACCGACGGTGATCTACCAGTTATTGATCTACGCCTGCCTGTAGTCTCCAAACCCACACCCAAGATAGCACCAAAAAAGAAACATCGAGCTCACACTCCCTAGACATAAAAAATCGTACAAATATTACTAGGGCGAGCGGAGCTAAAAAACAGGGGGAGTAGTGTCACTACTATTGTTACGCTCAACAAAACACGTAGTTATATTTGTACGATACTCGTTCTTAGCAACCTGTATCTCGGCAGCGGCTCCAGCGGAAAGCTGGGCATGTGCTGCCGTGTAGCAGAGGTCCTTCCTGTTAGGGGTTGTGAGAGGTGGGTACCTTGTGTTCGGGGCTGTTGGTCGCCCTGGGGGGTTGTAACGCCCGGGTCCTTGGTCGGACCAACTGGATCGTTGTGTCCTGAGAGCACAACAACAACTGCAAGGCCAATCATCAAGCCGAACATGACGATAAGTCCCCACATCTTGCCGAAGACCCTAATCAGACCGATGGTCACGACGAGGAGGACAATCCAGCCGAGCGGGCTCCCCAAGAAATTAGCGACTTTCTCCACACGCTCACTTCCTTCTTTTCCACGGTGGACCTGAACAAGCATTACTACTCTATATTTTTTACATTCACACTGTCAACGCATCAAAAAGAACCGACACTTCAAGCGTGTCGGTTTCTTTTGTAATGAAGTTATTCCCTAGACTAGAACCGCTTTAATACGGCGAATTCCAGAGCTCGAAGACTCTTCTTTAAGGATCTTGAAGTGCCTACCATCTTCTGCGAGCTGCAGTGTATGATCAACATGCGGGCCACCGCAGATTTCGAAACTAAATGGCTTTTCAGCGCCGTCAGCGATCATCTTGTAGACCTTTACGGTATCACCGTAACGATCACCAAATGCACCTAATGCACCCATTTCTTCACGGGCAACTTTCGTAGGGTATTCTTGGAATGAAACTTTGAGATCTTTTTGGATCTGCTCATTCACCATATCTTCAACTTGTTTGATCTGTTCAGGAGTCATTTTCTCAGAATGGCTAAAGTCAAAGCGCAGGCGTTCTTCAGTAATATTACTACCATGCTGGATAACATGGTCACCAAGTACAGTACGGAGTGACTGGTACATGAGGTGTGTAGCGGTATGATATTTTTTGTGTTGTTCAGTCTGACCACCTAGGCCACCTTTAAAGACACCTTTGGCTGCAGTTTGTGAGCGTTCACGCTGTTCTTTCATGGCCGTATCAAACTCAGCCTGCCAGTTTTCGGCAAGATCGATTCCTTGCTTGAATGCTTCTTCGGTACTTAGCTCTACTGGGAAGCCATAGGTGTCATAAAGCTTAAAGATATCTGCCCCTGCAACCGTTCCGCCTGCCAACTTCTGCAGTTCGTTAATTCCTTTGCGTAATGTCTGACGGAAGACTTTCTCTTCCCTAACTAGGACTTCAATAACCTTGTCACGGTTAGCTTTAACTTCAGGGTAGTCAGCCTCATACATATCGGCAATTACTGGCACGACTTGTTCTAGGAAGTTTTGTTCTACGCCCAAATCAAATGCGAATCGGATAGCGCGGCGAACTAAGCGACGCATAACATAGCCTTGTTCTTTGTTACTAGGAGCAATGCCGTCAACAGCTAGGAAGGTGGCAGCACGCAAGTGGTCTGCGATTACACGCATGGCGTTGGTATTGCTGTCGTAGGTTTTGCTAGAGATTGCTTCGAGCTTAGTGATAATCGGCCACATGAGGCTGATCTTAAATACGTCAGGATCATTTAGAACTGCAGCAGCGATTCGTTCCAAGCCTGAACCTTGGTCGATATTTGGCTTTTCGAGTGGCACAAACTTACCTTCAGCCTCCTTACGGTAGGCCATAAAGACATTGTTGCCGATTTCCATAAAGCGACCACAGTCACAGTTCGGGTGACAATATTCACCGTATTCAGGATTGTGCGGTGTACCAAAGTCATAGAACATTTCACTATCAGGACCGCATGGGTCACCGACAGGAGTAGTTTCAGGCGAACCATTGCGACTCCACCAGTTCTTACTACCATCATAGTAGAAGATGCGTTCACCTTCTTTAACACCACGCTTGTAGCCGTCATCTTCAGAGCCAATGTCTGCGATACCGGAGCTCAAGTCCTTAGCCTCAAATAGTTTTTGCCACATTTCAGCAGCTTCGGTGTCTTTAGGAATGTCGTATTCAGGAGCACCAATAAAACAGGTGATGTACAGCTTACTTGGGTCTAGTTTGACGACCTCCGTCAAAAACTCAAACATCCATGGCACTTGTTCTGCCTTAAAGTAGTCGCCCAAGCTCCAGTTACCTAACATCTCAAAGAACGTAGTGTGGCGATTGTCGCCCACTTCTTCGATATCTTGTGCACGAAGACATGTCTGACTATCCGCTAGTCGTACACCTTCTGGATGATCCTCACCGAGCAAGTACGGGATCATTGGCTGCATGCCACTACCCGTGAATAAGGTACTCGGGTCGTTTTGCGGCACGAGCAATGCGCGTGGAACTACCTTGTGGCCTCGGTCTTCAAAGAATTTTAAATAGGCTGAGCGGATGTCTTGTGTGTTCATTGCTTACATTGTAACAGAGGTAGCTTTGACGCCAAACACAATCTCGGCTATATTCCGCCTTGGTTTGTTAGTGTAGTAAACCAAGACAGAGCCTCAACTTCGAGGAGTGTATAACGGTATGGACGAAAATGGCACGCCTTCGTATCCGTTCTTCAAGCGCGTTGGCTGGGGGCTGATAATCGGGGGAGGGTTTATGAGCTACAAGTTCGGGCGTTCCTACGCAGAGAGCTCGGACACGCTCGCCCTGTACTTCACCGGAATCTCCGCGTGTCTAGTCGTGATAGGAGTCTTCTGCCTCAAGACGAAGTAGGGTAGCACAACTTCGCCGACATCCATTAACAAAGCCCCGGCTACACAAGACAGCTCAGACACTACATGTGCTCAAGAGCAAACCGGGCAAGTCGCTTTGAACGAATGAGAAATGTATCGTTGTTTTGAACGCCATTCGCGTTCCACTACTTATTCTCATTCATAAACATTCAAGCGGCTTTTTTCATGCTTAAACCGTATCACTGGGGAACTCTACGAAGTTTGGCTGTACGTCAGTAGTACGGTGCCATTTTGGAACGTTCGTTCACTCACCAAGCGGAACTTCCTCTGTGCCACACCATCAAACAAACGACGTCCTTCATTTAGTACAATTGGATAGGTCATGAGTCGCAACTCATCTACCATATTTTCCGCAAGTAACGATCGAACCAATGAGCCACTTCCATAAATCAACAGGTCTTTCTCCTGTTCATCCTTTAGCTTTCGTATTGCCGCGATAGCGTCGCTCGACAGCGCCTGTGAGTTAGCCCATGTAAATTCAGAAGCCGTCAGAGTTGCAACGTACTTTGGAAGACTATTCATGATCTCACCAAATTCACCCGTCTCTTTCGCAGTGGGCCAATACTGGGCAAAACCCTCGTATGTTACCCGGCCTAATACTAATGAGCCAGCAGCCTTAAGTTCTTCCATTTTGTACGCGCCCTCATCATCCCCCATCAGCGGACGTTGCCAACCACCAATCGATGTACCTTCCGAACCGCCCGGGTCTTCGAACACACCATCAAGCGTAATAAATTCCGATACTATCAGCTTCCCCATAGACTAGTTCCCTGTTTAGCTTATGAGTCTTATTCTACGCCCGCATCAAGTTCGTTAACAGAAAGAATATATAAAATTATAATTAACATAACATCAATAAAATTGTATAATATACAAGCCTAGGATACTTCCTATGGTGAGTTCTGTCCGCACACCCAGAAGGGAATGCAGTGAGTCCATCTTTCAGGGACACAGAAGGGCAAGGGTACGAGCTCCAAGCCGTACTGCGAGACAAGTATGCCACCTACGTGGTCATCGGGAAGGGACCTGAGTTCAGTACAGACAGCCGTCTGTACACCAGCTTCACCGAGAACCCCACCACGGATGAGTACCTGGTCTACGTGGGTACATACTTCCATCCCGCGAGGCGACGCAAGACGACCATGCACTCTCTCCAACCCTTTGACTTCTATGGCAAGACGTTCAGGCCAGGCTGGAACGAGAGCGCAAGTGCCGCACTCATGCAGCGTCGCAAAGACGGCAAGCCGCCCCTCTACTTCTGGCGACCGTACACCGGATCCTGGCTCAAGAAGAGGCTGTACACGCTGGACGAAGGACGCGGGGAACCGCACGTGTGGGCGAATGCCTGCTTCGTGTACGACCACAGCACCGGCAACCTGAGGGTTGAGCTGAACACGTCCAGCGCCAGCTGACCTCGGCGTAAGCCGGACAGAGCTTCGGGAGGGGTGACAGGAATATGAGCGCTTCTACGCACTCGCCCGTCATCTCTCCCGCAAGCCCCTTACTGCGCAATACATTGTGCAGTAAGGGGCTTGTACATACATCAACAAACCGCAGCAATCTGGTAAGGTTGCTTACATACAGCTCTTTAGCACCACGGTATACTACACTGCACTCTAAGAGAGGAGTTAGTTATGCCCAATGAAAGACGATTTCCTAATACCAACCCGCAGTTATCGCCTCCCGCGAGTGAAACCGGTGCCCGTACTCTAACGCCTCAGGAGTCCAAGCAGGAACTTCGAGAAGCGATCAAAGGATCGAATCAAGTTCTCGTTAGTGCCACTGCGGCTCTCAGTTTATTCCCCGACACATTAACAGTGGACCGCGCTAAACTCACTATAACTAAACGGACTTTTTTCCGAACCGCGGAAGTAATGAGTATGCGCATTGAGGATATTCTCAATGTTACCGCGACCGTAGGACCATTCCTAGGCACCGTAAAGATAGTGAGCCGAGTCATGAATGACGAACAGGCTGCAACTGTAGGGCCATTCTGGAGACATGATGCTGTTCGCGCTAAGCGCATTACACAAGGCTATATTATTGCACTGCAACGTGGCATAGACTGTAGCGCGCTTGGTACCCGGGAGCTCGCCGATATGCTCGATAAACTCGGACAAGATACCCACCCGGCTTAGGTGTGAGATTTTATACTGCGACCTAAACGTAGCAATTGTACGATAGAACAGTAATAAGAAAGGATTATTCCATGGGACTATGGCAAGCATCAGATGAACTCGGCAAACAGGCGGAATTAAAACGCATCGAGAAGAAAAGAGAAGAAGAGATAGCCGAAAAAGCTAAGGCTGAAGCCGCAGACGAAGCAAAGCGTCACGAGGAGAATAAGCGGCAGGGCATGATCTAGGTGATATGTTTCCTGCACTCAAACTAAAACTCCCTGGAGGTCCAGGGAGTTTTAGTTTTGATCTATTTAGTCCAATTCAACTCCGTTTATACGGCGAGCCTTCATAAACCATTTCTGTTCAAATCCTTCAACTGCACGATGTAGTTCTGCTTGGCTACGGGGGTTCAGGTTTAATCTGTCGGTAATTTCATTCATACGCGTTCCCTCCCTTACAATCTTAGGTTAACGTATTATCTGACCCAATGCTGTAAAAATACTTGCAGGTAACCTACAGGTCGTCTCTCTCGACATCGGGTATATCACTGCTCAGCTTATCGCTGTCTTCGTCGTTGCCGACCTGATTATGTAAATCTTGTAGTAATTCATGTTCGTCTTCTGGTGGCAATTCGCCTGGACGATAACCATTACGCAATAGGAGTTCTTTATCTTCGTTAGTCAGTTCGTTGTAGGTGTAGTAATCATCTGCTGTCATATGAACTCCTTGTTACGGTTATTACTTATCTCATGACGAGGTCGTATCGACTGGAGTAGGGTGGCTTTTCTTACTTCCACCTTTGCGGCCAGCCGCTCGTGCTCGTTCAGGGTTATTTTTGAAATTGCCGGGACTCACCCTGCCTCCAATTTGCCCGGCTGCAGCTGCTCGCTTTGGGTTATTCTTAAAGTTCCCCGAACTCACTGCGCCACCCTTGCGGCCAGCTTGGGCATGTCCCGCCGGATCGCCGTGCCATCCCTTGCCTTTTGGTTCCGCCATAATGTTTCGCCTCCGCTTAGTGTGCTCTAATGGTACAGTTCTTAACTGCGGCTTGCTATGAGATATCTCACAATTACTCCAGGCTTGACACTAGGCCTTTACGGGGCGTATACTGTTTAGTAGCTAAACTATTTAGAGTCTAACCTAATGAACCGAGATACGTTAATCCAAACCATATTTGAGAGCATGAGCGCCTTGAAGCGTGGCATGAGCGGTCAGATGCAGTCTGTTATGCAAGACTGCCCTGTTTCGCGTTCACAACTTGAACTACTCGCCACAGTGCGACACGCACAACCCATCAACTTCAAGCAACTAGCGCAGCAGCTATACCTTACGCCTGGTTCGATTTCACAGTTAGTTGAAGCCTTGGAAAACCAAGGACTCCTACAGCGGCAAACTGACACTACAGATCGCCGTGTACAGACACTGCAGTTGACCACCCAGGGAGACAAACTTTTAGCTACGTTTGATCAGCGGAGACGTAAGATCCTTGAGGATATCATGCGTGAGCTGACTACTGAAGAGCTTGAACTATGGCTGCATATACAAGAGAAAATTACCCAGGGATTTCAAACCGAAACCACTGCACCCGTTCTAACAAAGGAGGCTTAGAGCATGTTTACATTATTTAAAAAATCAAAGGCTACGCGTACTGTTGCTGCAGAAGCGAAAACTGCAGATGAGTCAGTGCTAACCGCATCGGCACCACAGCCAGACGAATTCCAAGAGCGTAGCCATGCAGAGATCATGGTCATTATCAGCGCCCTGATGCTGGCCATGCTGCTTGCTGCATTAGACCAGACGATTGTTTCGACTGCACTACCTAAAATTGCCAGTGACTTACATGGGCTCAGTAAGTACTCATGGGTGGCGACTGCATACCTACTAACGAGCGCCGTTTCAACACCACTCTACGGCAAAATTAGCGACATGTTTGGACGTAAAAAAATCTTCCAAGCTGCGATTATCATATTCTTAATCGGATCGGTGCTTTGTGGTGCAGCCCAAAGCATGAACCAGCTAATCTTCTTCCGTGGATTACAAGGTTTGGGTGCCGGTGGACTCATGACCTTAGCTATGGCTGTAGTTGGTGATATCGTTGCACCACGACAACGTGGTCGCTACCAAGGTTACTTCGGTGCGGTGTTTGGTATATCTAGTGTTGCCGGCCCACTCCTTGGCGGTCTGTTTACTGATCACTTGAGCTGGCGTTGGGTATTTTATATTAACATCCCAATTGGATTAGTAGCCCTAGCAGCAATAGCTACACGCTTGCACCTGCCTGTTAAGAAGTCACCGCACAAGATCGACTACGCTGGCGCATCGCTGTTGGCAATTACTGTCGTAAGCTTACTGCTCGGCACAGTTTGGGGTGGTGTTGACTATCCATGGGGTTCAGCCCAAATCATCGGACTGTTCGCAACAGCTCTAGTCGGATCAGGTCTATTCATCTGGCGCGAGAACTATGCTCGGGAACCAATCATTCCACCGCAGCTATTTAAAAATGATGTCTTTAGAGTTTCAAGTCTACTCAGCTTCATCATCGGTATCGTGATGTTCGGTGCTCTGATTTTCCTACCACAGTACCAACAGCTCGTCCGCGGTGACTCCGCAACGAAATCGGGACTTATGATGTTACCACTAGTAGTGGGGCTCATGGGCGCATCGCTCACTTCCGGCCGTTTGATTTCCAAGATTGGCAAATACCGCCGCTTCCCAATTATTGGTACGGCAGTCGTAACACTCGCCTTCTTCCTTTTTAGTCATATTGCAGTCGACACAAACCGTGCACTACTCAGCGCTTGGATGCTCATCCTAGGTGCAGGTATCGGTATGGTCATGCCCGTACTTACGCTTGCCGTGCAGAATGCAGTGGAGCGCAAAGACCTCGGTACAGCGACCTCATCCGTTACATTCTTCCGTAGCATTGGTAGTAGTCTTGGTGCCGCCATATTTGGTGCAGTACTAAGCAACCGTCTGGCACACCACATAGCACAGAATATTCACGGCCCAGCAGGTGCCCAGGCCGCTAAAGGTTTAAGCAGTAGCGCACAGAGCCTACATACACTGTCGCCAGACACACTTCACAAAGTACTCACCGCCTTTGCAAGCTCTTTCCATGACGTGTTCCTATTTGGTCTTCCATTTGCAGTACTCGCGTTCCTAGTGGCATTGTTCCTCAAAGAGTCACCATTACGTAGCTCTAGCCGTGAAGAAGCCGCCGGTGAAGGTCTAGAGATTTAAAGCCTAAATCTTCGGCCAGATCACTTTAGCAACGATCGCTTGGGCTTGAACCCAGCCAAAACTACGGCTATCCGTACTAGCAGCAGCGTTATCTCCAAGTAAATATAGGAGATCACCCTGCTGCTTTTCAATACGTTTGATTTTCTCAAGCCCGTCATGGCTAACAATAACGACATCACCAGGTTGAAACACACGCGCAGCCCGGCCAACAACTAACTGACCAGGCTTAAGCGTTGGTTCCATACTTCGGCCTTCAACTTGCCGAATCACGAAATGACTAGCTCTTCTTGGTTGCCCAGAAGATTTCTGCGATTTCATCGATCATGTCCAGTAACTTCTGACCTTCTTCAGGCTCGCTGTGGTGCTTGCACTCACCGGCTTGCTTCGTAGCTTTCCAGAATTTTTCGTGTAAATCTGGGTACTTCTCAAGGTGCTCCGGCTTGAAGTAATCGGTCCATAGGACCCATAGGTGATGCTTTACGAGTTCTGCACGTTCTTCTTTTATAAAGAGTGCGCGAGTACGGTCATCACCTTCAAAGTTAGCCATTTTTTGCTGAATCGCATGCACGCTCTGGGCTTCAATCTTAGCCTGAGCTGGATCGTATACTCCACACGGTAAGTCACAGTGCGCGTATACTGGCTTAATAAATGGTAATTTCATGAGTTCCCCTCCATTAGTTCAGCCTTTAGTATAGCGCTAGACTAGCCATGACCCAATAAGCTAGCGACCAAAAGTCATCATCGCGAAGGCGGCTAGAGACGTTGCGATCTTCGACATTCGGGTCTGTCGTATGGGCTCAGGCAACGCTCGAGCACCCGGCTCAAGCTCTGGGAAAAGTGCCATGTTTTCATCAAATCGTTCATCAGCTGTTTGCAAACGGCCATACAGTGCAGGATCCGTTTTTAGCCACATCCTTTCATCTGCAGGGTCGAGGCCCGAAGGTATCTTAGTGATAGCGGCATTCTGAGAATCATACACAACCAGGTGTTCATGATTACGTTTGCCAGGCTCAACAGTAGCTGCGAGACCATAGCGACCTAACCAACGATCACGGTGCACTGGCCACATATCGTCCAGACGATTAACTGCTTCATCATCAAGTGTCGCTATATCAACATTAAGGTGATGCTCAAAAAGCGTCTCGAGATCGAACCCCATAACCTCCGTAACAAACGGGTTGTTATCTTTGAGCGGCGCAACTTCGGGCATTTCCATTAGACTAGCTCGCGACATACTATGCAGGTTTCTTAGACTGGGCGGCACGCCACTTAGCAATTTCAGCGTGATGGCCGTTTAGTAATACTGGTGGAACTTTAACGCCACGGAATTCTTCGGGCCGCGTATATTGCGGAAACTCGATGTTTTCATCATCTTCCTGGAAGGATTCAATCTCAGCGCTCATTTCGCCGCCTAGAACGCCAGGCAGCAAACGTACGACGCTATCTATGATAGTCATAGCTGGCAGTTCACCGCCGGTCAGCACATAGCTACCCATGCAGTACATACGGTCAATATACGCAGTAATACGCTCGTCATACCCTTCATATCGTGGGCATACAATGATCAGTCCTTGATCTCCTGCGGCAAGTTCTTTCGCATCAGACTGTTTGTATACATTGCCACGTGGCGTTGGTAGCAAAACGAGTGCAGTTGGATCATTCTGCTTAGCTTGTTCGATTGCGGCTACGACTGGCTCAGGCTTCAGTAACATACCGTCGCCACCTCCATATGGAGTGTCATCGACTTGCCTGCGAGGACCCAGGCCATATTCGCGTAAGTTTATAAAAGAATACTCTGCAATACCGCGATCTGCAGCTTTCCAGAGCATACTGTTACCAAGTACGCCTTCGAACATTTCTGGGAATAGAGTTATAACTTGAATCTTCACCGTATTATCTTACCATCTTGCCTGTAATATTACCGGCACCCTCCTGAACACATCAGTATGCTGTGCTCGGGAAGGTGCCAGGAGGAGAGTATTTTTTGAGGAAGGGTGAGATGAGCGCTTAGTAAGCGAACATGCGATCACCCGACCAATACTCTCCTGCCTGGAAACCTCTATTCCTTAGAGCTGGGAGGCCGATGCCGATGCCGATTTGTCGTGCAGGAGCCCCCACGCGATTATCGCGTCATGGAGACACCAGACCGTCGCCACGAAGTCGACCACCAGGCCGAGCAGTGACAACAGCCAGTATCTGAGGTCGTGCACCTGCATACCGCCCATGACCATGAGGATTGCCATAACGGCACTCGGGAAGCGCAGGAATGCCGACCAGAAGGCAAGGCATCCCACCACGGAGATGGACAACAGTGCCACGAGACGCAGGTATTGCACCCAGGCCTTATGCGGAGCAACCGCCCAACCCACCAGACCGAAGCCCAGGATTGCGACCAACGCACACACCCACACCGTCGCGTGCAGACCAAACACAGGAGTCATTTTGACCCCTTTCTCCCTCTTCGTAAAGAGAGTGCTCGAATTTTGACCGACAGTCAGCGCAGACTAAGCGTCTCCGTTCGCTGCCAGCCAAAATCCCTAGGAATAGAGAGTTATAAATGTACCGCCTTGAGAATTCTCTTGGCAATTTCTAAATTATAACATATTTTTATATAAACCGCTAACCTATCCTGACAGCAACCTAAACGTACTTTCTGTCTATAAGTACACTTGGGGAGCTGCCAGGAAAGAAGGGGAATGAAATAGTATAAAGATGAGGACGCCATAAGGCATACCATTCAATCTCAACACTACGTCACCTCCTCCTCTCCTGGAAGTCCTCTGTTGACGGGATCCGTACTAATCGTCCCACAGAACGTCACGAGTCAGGTCTACAGGCTTGCCGTTAGAGGAGTCATACCACTGAAGACGTCCCGCGCGTACCTCTTCCGTAAGACGGTGACAGCCGTCCTTCTCGTAGGCCACATACACCGGGTTACGGTAGAGCCTCACGAAGGCGAGCGGCATGACAAAGGCGCCCAAGCTTGCAACCATCGCGAGCAGTGCAAACGTGAGTACGTATTTCGCTTCGCCAGACTGATTCCAGTGAGACCGAACCGCGGCGCCGTCCGAGGCAGCGACGATCAGATAGGAGACAAGCGCCATGGTCAGAATGCGGTAACGCACCCTCTGAGTGTGTACATGTCCCACTCTGTCCGAAGCACTGGCAACGTAACAAAGCCACGCACCAACGATTATGGCGAGCAAGTTCGTCACCAGTCCGGCGATGTATTCCTGCGCAAGCGTCATCAGAACCCCTTCGTTTCCCTTTGGGAAGATTGTTTTTTGGTTGGAAGCCAACACAGCAGATATTACACCGTGGCCGCTACCAACCGAAAAACTTCAAAAACAGAGAACTTTTAATGTACTGCAAAGGGCTCGTGGCCGCTTCAGCAATTTATACATTATAACATATTTTGCGTTATAATGCGATTTAGCGAGCAAGTTCGTGAATACAAAAGAACCCCTGAAAACAGGGGTTCTTTTACCACATAAAGCTCCCAACTAGGTTGGCTCGCATGAGCTTTAGAAATGTTTTTATTTGAAGTGCCGCTTCAACAAGAAGCTTATGTTTAACTATACGGCACTACTTAAGCTTTGACAAGTGCGAATTATATATCGAGATCGTCTAAATCGGCGAGTTCTTTGCGAGTACGTGCGACTGAGTCACTTACCGGCTCTTCCCCAGGGGTAGTTACGTCATCGTCGTTATCATCATTCACGCCGGTTGCTACCGGTGCAGTATACGAACCAGTTTCACCTTCTGGACGATCGACATCTACGATCTTTAGGTTGTAGCGAGCTTCATTCTTAGTGCCTAGTGCTCGTAGCAATGTACGAAGGCTTTGAGCCGTTGCGCCACGCTTACCGATAACACGGCCTAGATCTTCTGCGTCGACGGTTAGGACGAGTAATACACCCTTTTCGTCAATGCTGCGTTCAATCTGAACGGCATCAGGATTGTTTACTAGAGATTTTACGATATATTCGACGAACTGCTGATCAATACTTGTGGACATGGGCGGTCAACCTCCTTGTAATCGGTTATAAGCGTAGTATAGCAAACACTATCATGCACTTTAGCCTGATTTTTTACATTTCTTGAGTTTTTAGCTGCGAAGTTGGCGCTAGAGCCCGGGAGCCCTAAGCTTCTGCTGGAGCTTCTTCGGTAACAGCTTCTTCTTTAGGCTGGTTACGGCGAAGTTTTTCAGGGTGGCGAACAGCAGTAGATTTTTTGCTGGCCAATGTTACCCATTCAGGAAGTTTTACACCCTGACTCTTAAGCAAGAAAGCAACGCGCTCACTTGGCTGAGCACCGTTGGTTAGGTAGAAGCTAGCCTTGTCAGTATCGACAGTAACGTTTTTAGCGTGTGGGTCGTAGGTACCTAACTGGGCAACAACCTTACCGCTGGTAGGGGTGCGGCGACTATCTTGGACTACCATACGGAACATGGCGTGGCCTTTACGACCGGTACGTTGCAAACGAATAGCTAACATATCTCTCTAAAATCTCTCTTCTTGCTTTCCACTCCGTCTCTAATAAACAGAATGGTTAGTTACTATTAAATCTTAGCCTATTTTACAGGCATCCACCTCTATTGTCAAACCTTGTAGGTTTTGAGCGCCGAAGTTGCGGCAGCAACTTGAGCAGCTTGTTTGCTTGGGCCTACGCCTTGGCCTTTAAGGCTACTGTCTACATATACACCTACGGTGAATGTTTTGTCATGATCAGGGCCCTCTTCGCTCATGACTTTATACTGAGGTGTTGAGCCACCCTGACTCTGAACTACCTCTTGTAGATGAGACTTTGGATCCATCCAAGAACCAGTCTTCAAGATTTCCTCAAAGGTACTCAAGATGTTATCGGTAATGAATACCTTAGCAGCCTCATATCCCTTGTCTAGGTAAATTGCGCCAGTAACAGCTTCAAAACTGTTAGCGAGGATCTGTGCTCGTGCACGGTCAGTACCTCGTTTTTCACCGCGACTAAGGCGAAGAAGTGGTTCAAAGCCTAATCGGGTTGCCGCCGCACCGATAGACTCAGTACGCACGAGTGAACTTCGCCAGTTAGTCAAAATACCCTCTGGCTCGCTGTAGTTAGCGTAAAGAAATTCAGTTACGACCAGTTCTAAAACCGCATCGCCTAGGAACTCAAGCCGTTCGTTATGTTCTTTAACCGTTGATCGGTGTTCATTGACATAACTACGGTGCGTTAGTGCTGTGATAAGCAAATCTAAGTTATTGAAATCGCCGCCTAAACGAGCTTTAGCTAGCTCTTGATAAGGTGTAGTGTCCATAATGGTACGAATTAGAAGTTGGTAATTAGAGGTTAGGTTTTTAACCTAGCTGCCACTTACCAAATACTAAACTCTGTTGTCCTTTCTATAATTACGCTTACATTATACCCCTTCTAGGATATTTTTGTTAGAATTCTAACCAATTTACAATTTGGCTTCGCGAATTTTTTTCATGCCAAGCAGCATCAGTTTGCCAATATCTTCATACGCAATGCTGTCTATAGCCGTAGCCGCTGAGAGCCATTGGATGTCGCTGAGCCAGTCTTCGGGGTGTAAGCGGTCTGTGTTACCTAAACCGCGTACCAAGTAAATGTGCATGGTCATAAGCACTAGTGTATGGTTACGGCGATAGCGGAAATTAACCTTACCGAGCCACTCGCGTACCTGCATTTCCTGCAGACCGGTCTCCTCACGGATTTCACGTTCTGCCGTATCTTTAGGCTCTTCGCCCTCTTCAACGTGTCCCTTTGGAATGGTCCAGCGGTTCTTGGCGTCTTTAATGAGCAATATTTCTAGCTCATTCGTTTTTTCATTGCGTCGAAAAATTACTCCACCAGAAGTAGTTTCGTGCACCACTTCTTCTATAGCAGGACGACGTCCAACCAGCATACGAAAGCCTTCGATAGGCTTTTTAATACCCTTATTAGTAGGCCTGTCCACGCCCTTCGCGTTACCCTGTGGTCGCGACCGACGTTTCATGCCTGCCATATTTAAGCCGCCTCTTCGGTTTCCGTCTTGGGCGCCTCTGGAGGGACAGCCTCAGTGCTCTCGCCGTTCTGCTTTTTGAGAGCAGTTCCAAGCACACCGTTAATGAACTTACTTGAGTTGTCGCCGCCAAATGCTTTGGCGAGTTCAACCGCCTCGTTGATAACAACTTTTGGTGGTACGCTTTTACCGTAGGTAAGCTCGTAGAGCCCCATGCGTAGGACTACACGGTCCATTCGGGCAATCTGTTCAATGGGCCATTCAGGCGCCAAAGGTCGCAGCATATCATCTAGTTCGGCTTCATGTTGAGAAACACCTCGAACTAGCTCTTCAATGAAGAACACATCATCGACGGTCGATTCATAGCGCGAGATATTGCGCTTAAGAACAACGCCCAAATCAAAGTCTTTATCGCCGGCTTCGCGACGAAAATCTTGCTCATAAAGCGTTTGTAGGGCGACAATCCGTCCCAGGTGGCGGTTACTAGCCATTACGTGAAATACCCTCTAAAACTAGTTTTTACTTGCTGGCTGCGAGTTTTTTACCGCTTTCACGACGAGTCGTGTAAGCCTTAACAGGAGACTTCTTGTTTACGGCACGTGCTAATTTAAGCAGCAAGTGACTGCGACGAGCGCCAGTAGCGCGGGGGCTGGTTCGTTTCTTTGGTTTACCCATGGTGTATTAACTCCTTAACCGAGTTTTCAAGCATTTACTTTGTAATTGAGCCCTATTATACCCTGTTACGTACACAATCTCAACCACCTTCGGCCACGCTTTAAGGAGATAAATCTTAAGAGCGTGGTTTTTATGGCATCAAAGGTGGTTTTACAGAGATTGTTAGAGTAAGTTTTGACGTTATTTCTAGCGGACTACGAAGTTGAGTAACTTGTTGGCGACATAGATAGTCTTCACAATCTGCTTGTCGGCAATATTAGCAGCAACTTTTTCCTCTGCCTGAGCTATTGAAACTACCGTTTCTTGGTCACTGCCGGTAGGAGCGTTCACGGTGCCTCGTAACTTACCATTGACCTGAACGGCAATGGTTACCGTATCTTCAACTAAGTAAGCTTCGTCATGCTTTGGCCAGCCATCAATATGCACAGAGCCCTCGTTGCCCAATTGTTGCCACATTTCTTCGGCCACATGCGGAGCAAATGGTGCCATCAACTGGACTAGACTCGTGAGAGCAAATTGCCAGGTAGCCTTGCTCGCATATTTGTCTGCGTCCTTTTGCTTGTATAGTTCATTGACCAGCTCCATCTGAGCTGCAATTGCAGTGTTGAAGCTTAACTGCTCAAGGTCACGTGTGACTTTCTTAATAGCCTTATGCGTCGCTCGGTAGACGGCAGTATTCTCAGGTGCATCTGTTTGGGTTGTAGCTTCGCCAAACTCTTGTACGAGTGTCCAGACACGGTTAATGAACCGGAACGTACCAGCGACACCGCCCGCGTCCCAAGCCGTATCTTGCTCATAAGGGCCGCAGAAAAGTTCGTATGTGCGTAAAGCGTCAGCGCCGTAACCACTATCAATCACTTCCAGTGGATCTACAACATTACCCTTACTCTTGCTCATCTTTGTGCCGTCAGAAGCATAGATATAGCCGTTGTATACCAACCGCTTTACTGGTTCCACGAAGTTCAATAGACCCATTTTCTCGAAAACACGTGTCCAGAATCGGACATACAGCAAGTGAGCAACTGCGTGGTCACCACCACAATAGAAATCGAGTGGTGCCCAATAGTTAGCCTTAGCTGGGTCCCAGGCCGCCTCTGTGTTATGCGCATCAGCATAACGGAATATATACCAACTACTGCAGACATAGCCATCCATGGTGTCGGTCTCGCGCTCAGCAGGGCCACCACATGTTGGACAATCGACATGAAGCCAGGCGTCTTCTTTAGCTAGTACACTCTTACCGCTACCATCTGGTTCGTAATTTTTAACTTCCGGCAACACTACTGGCAGCTGGTCTTCTGGCACGGCAACAGCACCATCTTTCGGACAATGAATAATTGGGATTGGTGCGCCCCAATAGCGCTGACGACTGATCAGCCAGTCACGCATCTTGTAGTTAGTTTTCTCTTCGGCAGTACCCTTTTGCTCCAAGTACATAACGATTTTTTCACGAGCATCAGAGGTGCTCATTCCCGTAAATTCACCAGAATCTTTGAGCGTGCCTTCAACGCCGTGGCCATGAGTTGGCATAGCGTCGTCTTCGGCTACAACCGCCTTGATCGGCAAGTTAAACGCTTCAGCGAAAGCTTGGTCGCGATCGTCGTGAGCTGGCACAGCCATAATCGCACCAGTACCATAGCCCATCAGCACGTAGTCGGCTACCCAAATTGGTAATTTCTCACCATTGACTGGGTTAATAGCATAACTACCGGTAAATTCTCCCGTCTTGTCTTTGTTCTCTTGACGCTGAATTTCACTCTTTTTAACAGCCTCATTTTTGTAAGCCAAGACTGGTTCCTTACGGTCAGCAGTAGATAGCTTCTCGACTAATGGATGTTCAGGCGCAAGAACTAAGAAGGTTGCGCCATATAACGTGTCCGGACGAGTTGTGAAGACAGGGATAGCGTCTGTAGAGTCATCCACCGCAAACTTAACCTCAGCCCCCTTACTCTTGCCGATCCAATTACGCTGCATGGTTTTGATCTTCTCAGGCCATTCCAGGTCTTCAATACCTTCGAGTAGATCATCTGCGTAATCAGTAATCTTGAAGAACCA
>CAZBLZ010000001.1:92435-112008 GCA_964493045.1 uncultured Candidatus Saccharibacteria bacterium | reverse complement strand
CTAAGTTTGATGATACACGCTAAGCTTTCTCCTCACGTGCCTTACTGACCTATGAATAGCTTCTCGTCGGTAGTATTAAGGTATAAAAGTAGGATGACGCTTAAGATAAGTAAAGCTAGTAAGATCCAGAATTTTTGCTTTTCTGTCATGAGGATCCTTTCAATTTAGCGACTACAACCAAGCGATTCACAGGATGCCATAGTGGCGTGCAGGTAAACAGGGTGATTTGAGCATCTGAAGTATTATTTTCTATAGCAGTGTCTGTTGGCGAGACTTCAGTGGAGCTGGTGACAGTATAGGTGTAGGTCTTTTTATTCCAAATGACACCAATCTCATCACCAGGTTTGAGCTTGTTCAAATAATAAAATGCGCCGTGTGGCCCGGTATAGGAAAACCGATGGGCTAGAAACACAGTATTGCCACCCTTATCTGGGGTGGAGCTGGCAGGCCATCGCCATATTCCTTCTTTAAGGAGACTAAACCAATTACTTTCCGGGCCTTCAAACGTTGGCTGGTTAAGCATCATAGCAGGGACGATAAGACTATTCGACCGATGTTGGTCATCACTCGTCACTGGGGTATGAATGAGCTTTGTGAGCGTGGTTTGACGGCTGGAATGATGTTCTTGCCACCAAAATGCAACCTGAGGTAGGAGCGGCGCTGCAATAATATAGCCATTGATAAGTACAATGGCGCCCAGAATAACATTGTTCCAGAATCGTAGCCCTGGTATATGAAACCTTAAAGACTGTGACATGGATTTAACATACACCCTTGCGTTAAGGGTCCCAAGTTAGCTATTGTCGGAGGACTGCTGCGACTGCTGAGTGAAGTAGTTAATCTCGTTGATAACATCAAGTAATGCTTGTGCTCTAACCTTTTCATCGGTGATAGCTTGTGCTGCATCATAAGCTGTTTGGAGGAGGGTATTGTTATCGGTGCTCTGAATAAGCATCATAGTCGTGCGAAAACGCTCTTCCGGAGATTGGTCTAGATGACCAACTAGGGGACTCAACTGAGAGAGGGCCTGTTGCTTTAATGCCAGCAGGGCATCGGTACTAGGAGCCTCTGTCGGTTCTGGCGTGGGGGTAGTTTCGGGGGTGGGTACGCTTACGGCGGGTTCAGGGGCTGCAGGAGATTCATCAACCGTAGGAGCGGTGAAAGGAGTAGCTGCTGCGGGAGCAGGAGACAAGACTGGTTGATTAAGCACAGAGGCGAGCTCTTCTTCGGCGGGGGCTGGCTCGGCTACAGCAGGCAAGCTGGCGCCAGTAGTAGGATCAACCGCCAGTGGATTTACATTTGGCTCTGGTGCTGGCGTTGCAGCAGCCGGTTGACTTACATCATCATTCTGGTGTCCAAAAAGCATCCCTACCCCCTCGGCCCATTTGCTCGGCCATTTCACAATTAGCTATAAGCAATTTACAATACTCCTATAGTAGCAAACAATTAAGATAATACGAAACAGTGTAATAGGAACAGTCTTATGCTTGATGATTTACGCAAAATTCACGAACGCGACCCTCAGGATGCACTGGGAGTAGCCGAAAAACAGTGGCAGCAGCTTGAACAGGATTTTGTATGTGACGTGCAAGCTCGAGAATTTACCAACGTCGTTCTTGGCGGCATGGGTGGCTCCGCGTTGAGTGGTCTCGTGGCTCATGATTGGCTAGGGCTGAGGATACCATTTGAAATTAACCGTGATTATAATGTGCCGAGTTATGTTGATGCGAATACTTTATTTATAGCATCGAGTCATTCGGGTAATACGGAAGAAACCCTGAGTGCGGTCGAACAAGCGGCGAGTAGGGGGGCGACGATTGTGGTGATTGCATCGGGTGGTCAGCTTGAGCAAATTGCGACAGAGAAGAAGTATCCTTTCTTGCGACTGCCGGATCATTTTCAACCTCGACAGGTTGTATTTGCGGGTCTCAAGGCCTTGGCGGTTATCTTCGATACATACGGTCTTACGACCGATGTAACTATGCAATTATCTGCGATGATTCCAAAACTACAGTCGTATGCAGCAGCATGTGTGCCCACAATACCTACGGCCCAAAACTTAGCCAAACAGATCGCACTAGAGTGTATGGGTAAATCAGTAGTCATCTATAGTGGGCCGAAGCTCGCATCAGCAGCATATAAATGGAAAATTAGTGTTAACGAAAACGCCAAACAGATCGCATGGTGGAATCAATATAGTGAATTCAACCATAATGAGTTCTTGGGGTGGACCGAAGCGCCTGAACAAAAACCCTACGCAGTTATTGAATTGCGTAGTGGCCTTGAACACCTACGTATTCAAAAACGTTTTGAAATTAGCGCAAAGTTACTTTCTGGCAAGCGGCCGGCTCCAATCGTGGTTGAGGCGTCGGGCGAGACAATGCTTGAACAACTCTTGTGCGTCATGGTACTTGGTGATTTTGTGGCAATCTACCTTGCGCTACTAGGAAATATCAATCCAACTCCTATAGACCTTATAGAACGACTAAAGCGTGACCTCATCAGCTAACCTTCAGCTTAAATTGCAAGAATACAGGTGTATGATACAAGAGGTACACACATGAAAATATTGGTAGTAGAAGACGAAGCAAAGATTGCAAATAGTCTACAGCGTGGTTTGCAGGCTGAAGGTTACGTAGTAGATGTAGCTGAAGACGGTGATGCGGCAGAGACTCTAACTAGTGTCGGCGCATATGATTTAGTGTTACTCGACTGGATGATCCCGGGTAAGTATGACGGGCCAGGGCTGGTACGACTATGGCATGACCAGAAGCAATTTATGCCAATCCTGATGTTAACTGCCCGCGGCACGCTTGGTGATAAGGTCCAAGGTCTTGACAATGGAGCTGACGATTACTTACCAAAGCCCTTCAGTTTTGATGAACTGCTAGCTCGTATTCGAGCTCTGCTTCGTCGTCCTTCGGCAGGGGCGGGCACAAGTTATACAGTTGGTAATGTGGTTATAAATAGTGTGAACAAAACAGTTACCCGAGATGGTAAGTCTGTACACCTCACTACTAAAGAATTCCAACTTTTAGAATACTTGGCGGCTCGTCGTGGAGAAGTTCTAAGTAAAGACCAGCTGCTTGACCATGTCTGGGCGGATGATGCTCGTGTTCAGCACAATACTGTTGAAACATTTGTAGCAAATTTGCGTAAAAAAATTGATAAGCCTGGTGGTGAGAATATTGTAAAAACAGTTCGCGGTTTTGGATATACGGCGGTCTAAGCAAGGACATGGTGGATCTTAAAATACCTCGCTTCAATCTCTTCCAGTCAGCTCGACTTAAACTGACTGGATTTTATTTCGCCACGCTCGTGATATTTTGTTTGCTTCTAACCTTTGGCGTGCGCATGTTCACAAATTACGAACTCAGCCGTGGTGATGATGCGCAGCTTGGTACTGTGCATAAGTTATTTTTGCAATATGACCAGAGTAATGATGAGAATGATACCTATGCACCACCGGGGGATCGCTTTTTTGCTCATGCTCAACAGACGCAAACTGATGTAACGCGTCGACACTTGAATCGTGATTTCTTCTGGATTGATGTGAGTCTGATGGCCGTTGCGGCTGTGGTTAGTTATTGGTATGCGGGTCGTACTTTGAAGCCAATCGAGGAAGCTCATGAACAACAGAAGCGTTTCACATCTGATGCCAGCCATGAATTACGTACGCCACTGGCTAGTATGCGTCTTGAGAATGAAGTCTTTTTACGAGCAAAGCATTTCACCGAAGGTGAAGCTCGTGAGCAGATACTAAGTAATCTTGAAGAGGTAGACCGACTAGAGAAGCTAGCAACTAACTTACTGGCACTTAATAGTTATGAGCAACGAGACTTGCCACACAAGCCAGTTGTTGTTGGTGATGTCATCGATGAAGCTGTTTCCCAGGTGCTACATAGCAAACAAGGTAAGGGAGTTGTGATTAACACTGAACTTACTCCTGCCAAGGTAGATGTGAACCAGGAAAGCGTAGTGGAACTACTGAGTATATTGCTTGATAATGCTATAAAATATGGCCCACCAAAAGGCCCTGTGGAGATAGCGGGTAACTTACAGAATGAACGGTACGTTATAACGGTACGTGATCATGGTAAAGGCATAGCAGAGGAAGACTTACCGCATATCTTTGAACGAATGTATCGAGGGGATAAGGCGCGCAGCTCCAAAGTGAGCGGTCACGGTATTGGTCTTAGCTTGGCAAGTCAGATCGCTAGTGCTAATGATGCAGTCTTGCAAGCGGGTAATGCACCTGACGGTGGCGCGATATTTACGTTGAGTTTGCAGTAATTTATTAGTATTAAGGATATACTATGCCTATGTATAAGCGTAGGCTACTCAGTGCCCGCGAACGGGTAGTGGCAAGTTTGGCAGGGCTGACGGTCGTTAGCGGCTGTTTATTCCTGGCTGGCGCTATTAGTAACCATAGCCTGCAGTTCGCTTATTTAGTGTGGAACTTATTTTTAGCATGGCTGCCATTTTTAGTAAGTGTCTGGCTATTACGCCGGCTTCGTAGTTCTGTCTGGAGTCAGTGGGCACCCTTAGCACTGACATTGGCTTGGCTACTACTACTGCCCAATAGTTTCTACATGATTAGTGATTTTGTGCATATCCAGGATGTGCTGAGGCAAAACTTACTCTATGACGTGGTTATGTTTACGGCCTTTATCTTTACGGCTGCGTTACTCGGTTTTTGTAGCCTATACATGGTCCATGTTGAGCTGAGGAAAAGGCTTCCTTCTCGTACCTCTGGTGTCTTGATTGCGACCATTATTTTCTTATGCAGCTTTGCAATTTATTTGGGTAGAGAGCTGCGCTGGAATAGCTGGGATGTATTAGTGAATCCGGCCGGTATCTTATTTGATGTTTCAGATCACTTAATCCATCCATTCCAGAATGGTGACATGCTGACCACTACACTCACGTTTTTTGTACTTATTGGAAGTTTGTACGTTGTGGGCTGGCAGTTGGGCGAGGCCACGCGCCCCCAGAAAACTGATTCACATCTGTTATAATAGACCGCATGAAGCAAAAACTCGAACAGACTGTTGCCGCGCTCGTGCAGGATGTATTCAATGTGCAGCCGGAGATCGAGCTTACTCGTCCTGATGAACAATTTGGTGATTATGCGACAAATGTTGCGTTGCAAATTGCTAAGCAAGTTGGTGAAAATCCACGCCAGATTGCTGAAACACTGGCCGTTAAAATTCGCGAGGACTTAGCAGATACTGTCGCTGAGGCTACGGTAGCGGGTCCTGGATTCTTGAATCTTACCTTAACCGAAGCTACGCTTCTTACTATAGTCACTGCTGAGCCGGTCCAATCACTTGCGGGCCAAAAGGTACTTGTAGAGTATTCTGATCCAAACCCATTCAAACCTCTCCATGCGGGCCATCTGTATACCACACTCGTGGGTGATACGATTGCTCGCCTAGTGGAGAACGCCGGTGCTGAGACCGTCCGTATAAATTATGGTGGCGATGTCGGGCTGCACGTTGGTAAAAGCATGTGGGCTATGATTCGCGAGCTCGGCGGTGAACTACCTGAAAAATTAGCAGAAATTACAGTGGCAGAGCGCCCGAGTTGGCTTGGTGCTCGTTATGTTGAGGGTAACAACGCCTATGAAGATGATCCAGTTGCAAAGGCTGAAATCATTGAAGTGAACAAGCGAGTGTATCGAATACATGCAGAAGGTGATCATGATAGTCCATTTGCACACATATATTGGACGACGCGTGAGTGGAGCTATGATTATTTCGCAGAACTCTATAAACAACTACAGGTTGCATCGTTTACACGCTATATCCCAGAGAGTGAAGTCACACCGCTTGGTGTTAAAACTGTCGAAGAACAGCTAAAGAAGGGCGTATACGAGCGAAGCGGTGACGCTGTTATCTTTGATGGTGAAAAGCTCGGTCTACATACACGTGTATTCATAAATAGTGAGGGTCTGCCTACATATGAGACGAAAGATGTAGGCCTTAGTCTTACGAAGTGGAATGACTACCATTTTGATAGCTCAGTAATCATTACGGCAAACGAGCAGGCACAGTACATGCAGGTAGTAATTGCTAGTATCAAACAATTTGCACCAGAGCCTGCAGAGCGGACTCGACACCTAACCCATGGTGTAGTAAAGCTCCAGGGTGGCGTAAAAATGAGCTCTCGTAAGGGAAATATTGTAACGGCCCTTGAGATTCTAGCTGCCGCTCGCGAAGCTGGTGCTGCGACCGGCACAAATCCGTCAGAAGAGACGATTCTAGCCGCAGTTAAATATGCGTTCGCAAAAAACCGCATTGGTGGTGATATTGCTTACGATCCAAAAGAGTCGATCGCACTAGAAGGTAATAGTGGTCCATATCTGCAATATGCACACGCTCGAGCACGCTCAATCTTAGCCAAGGCAAAAGCTGGAACAAATGCACTGACTGACTTAACAGGAGATGAACGCAGTCTACTACGTAAAATCGGCGAATATGCTGAGATAGTAGAGCGAGCGACAAACGAACTCATGCCGCATCATATCTGCACCTATCTCTATGAACTTGCACAGAGTTTTAATCGGTTTTATGAACACAACCGTGTAATTGGCGATGAACGTGAAGCAGTGCGTTTGCAGTTGGTATTATGCTATGCCGATACGCTAAAACAGGGACTGAATCTCTTAGGCATCACTGCTCCAGACCGGATGTAAACAGTGATACACTAGGGGTATGAAGCAAGAAGAAAATACTCCTCCCCCTGAAACGAAACACTCAAAAGTAATGGCCGTATTACTTGATCCAGATGATATTGTGCGGCATCAAGCGGCTGGTTTTGTTGGTTTCTTGCAGGAATATGCAGTCGTAGGACTGGCGCTTGGTTTTATCGTTGGTCAGCAAGCGAACGGCGTGGTTAAACAGTTTGTAGCCAGTTTTGTGAATCCTATGTTTGAAGTTTGGTTTGGACAGGATCTAAGCACACGTACAGCAACCTTACACCATGGGCACAAGGCAATCTTAGTACCTTGGGGTGAGTTCGTCTTTGTCCTGTTGGAATTCTTCTTTGTACTGTTCCTTATGTATATATTGATCAAATCGTTGGGATTAAGCCGCTTTACTAAACAAGCAGCAAAAAAGGCAAAGGGTAAAAAATGAGCCAATCATTTTCTGATGATGAATTGCGTAAGAAGTTAACACCCGAGCAGTACCATGTGTTGCGTGAGCAGGGTACTGAGGCGCCGGGAACGGGTACACTACTCCATAACAAGAAGACGGGCGACTACCATTGCGCTGTATGTGGCAATGTAGTATTCAAAAGCGATACAAAGTACGACTCAACTGAGCCTGGCTTAGTGGGCTGGCCAAGCTTCAGTGCTGCCGCCAATAATGACGCTGTAGTTCTCAAACCGGATGGCAGCTTAGGTATGGAGCGTGTAGAAGTGACTTGTGCAGTTTGCGGTAGTCATTTAGGTCATGTATTTCCGGCTGGCGATTCGCCAACTGGTCAACATTTTTGTATCAATTCGGCGGCGTTAGTCTTTGATAAGAAAGACGACTAACATTGCTCTTCGTGATAGTACTTTTCTCCCCAGGAGGCCATTTGGCGTAGTACTGGTAGAATATCTTGGCCTTTTTCTGTCAGGCTGTATTCGATACGAGGAGGTACTTCCGCAAAGGTCTGACGGGTGACGATCTGATGAAGCTCTAGATCATCGAGTCGTTGGCTAAGCGTCCGTGGGTTAATGGAACCCACAGAACGCTCTAACTCAGAGAAGCGCTTAGGCCCAGTACTTAAATCTCGTAAAATCAGAGCTGTCCATTTATTGCCGATAATCGTCATAGCAGAAGCAATGCAACCGGTTTTTGGCTCCAAAAGTTCCTGATCTGGGGGTAGTGGTGAAGATGATTTCATACTTTACTTTGTATAGTAACGGGTTTATAGTACTGATTACTATACAAAGTATACCACAATGAACAACAAGGAGATATGATGAAAGTACAAGTGATTTCAGGCTCGGTCCGCCAAGGGCGAGTAAGTGATAAAGTGGCACAGTGGACATTAAAGGAATTGCAAAGTTTGCCGAATATAGAGGCAGAGATTGTCGAACTAGTTGATTATCCGATGCCGCTTTTTGATGAAGTTGCACCCCCACAATACAATCCAGCTCGTACGATACACCCAGAGGCTAAGAAATGGCTAGATAAGCTAGCTGAAGCAGATGCTTTCGTACTAGTGACACCGGAATACAACCGTTCATTCCCAGGGGCTCTTAAAAACGCACTTGACTACATCGACTTCCAATTTGCTAAGAAGCCTATCGCGATCGTAGCCCACGGTTCTACTGGCGGGGCACAAGCGGTAGCTAGTCTACGTATTACACTGCCGACATTCCAAGCGGTAACTGTACCAAGTGCTACTTTCTTTGTTGGCCGGGCGGGTGAGATGCTTGATGATAGTGGTGAGTTAACAGATGAACAAGCTAAGGCTAACCCTTACGGCGTTCAAGGTTCACTCAAAACTACTCTAGCCGAACTACAGTGGTATGGCGAGGCACTTGCCACCGCTCGTGCCGCTGAACAATAAGGCATTTAAATATTCTTAGCTAAAGCACCTCTGGTAATTCGGAGGTGTTTTAGCGTCTTAGGGAGAAATGAGTATAATAGGGCACATGGAAATACGAAAAGAGACAGCAACAACGAAGTTGTTGTGGGTTGATCTGGAAATGACCGGGCTTGATCCTAATGAACATGTAATCATTGAGGTGGCAGCAGTTGTTACAGATTGGTCGTTCAAGACGTTAGTTACCTACGAAGCAGTCATAGCCCAGTCGGAAGAGGTCTTAGAAAAGGCAAATCCATGGGCTAAGGAGCAACATGCCCGAAGTGGTTTAACTGAACGTGTTCGCGCCAAAGGGATACCGGAGAAGCAGGCTGTCACAGAGATAGTGGAACTCATCCGCACGCAGTTTGGTGATGAACCTGCAGTGCTCGCGGGTAACAGCATACATAGTGACCGTACATTTATTAAAAAGTGGTGGCCAGAGGTCGATCAATTACTCCACTATCGTATGTTGGATGTGAGTGCCTGGAAATTAGTCCTACAGAATAAATATGGCGTTGCTTTCGAAAAAAGTGATGATCACCGAGCTCTTGGTGACATTCAGGCAAGTATAGCTGAACTAGAATATTATCTGGCCTGGTTCAAAGATCACTCCGCATAATATATGCAGCCCACCTATAATTACTAAAACCTGAGGATAAGCGTAAGCAAGGTATTGTACAGACTCTCTTATAATGCTACTGTTTAAGCAGCAAAAGAGGGTGTAATGAACAAAAGATTGACGCAAAAAGCAGGTGTCGGCGTATTAGCATTAGGACTAGCGGTGTTCGCGAGTATTTTTGGTCTTCAGCAGGCATTTGCTGCGACCGGAAGTATTTATATAACACCTGCATCTAACAGTGTGCAGGCTGGCAATAGTATTACTGTAAATGTTCGTATTAGCCCCGGTGCTACCGTGGACAGCGTTCAAGGAACGGTCGGATTCGACTCAAGCAAATTACAACTTGTCTCAGTGAATACTGGCGGCTCGGCATTTTCGACAGAATTACAGAATACTACTAGTAGTGGTTCGGTGGTGTTTGCACGTGGAGACTTCGGTGCTGGAGTCAGTAGTGATGCATTGATCGAAAGTGTTACCTTTAAAGCACTTGCGAGCAGTGGCTCAGCGAGTGTTACCTTGAGCGGGGCGAATGCTGATGCTTCAGGTACGTTTACAAATCCTTCAAGTGCCGGCGCAACGGTGAGCTTCACGGCAGCCCCAGTTGCAACCCCTACATGCCCGAGTGGTCAAACAGGCACACCGCCAAACTGTGTAACTCCTATTAGCAGTGGCTCGGGTAAGAGTGGTGGTACTAGTTCAGGAGGGACTAAAACAACTACACCTACAACTTCAGGGGGCTCATCAACGCCAACTACGAGCGCTACACAAGCCCCTTCGGCGGCAGCAGCACCAACGACAGCTATTCCTGCTCCCACGGTGACATCTCAGAAGGTACAGTATACTCAGGCAGAATTGAGTTTTGTTAGCAAGACTCCAACGAAGGTCTACATTCGCTTTGGAGTAGGCGAGCAGCTAACAACGAACACACCTGAATCCGATTTTTCTACCACACATCAAGTCACAATTGATCCAAGCCTGTTAGTTCCAGGTCAGCAATATTCATATGTAATCGTAGCGACTGACCAGCAGGGGAACGTGGTGCAAAGTAAGGTTCAGCACTTCACAACGAAAGGCCTGACACTTACGGTTGGTGTATTTGATACGAACCACAACCCACTACGCGGTAAAACCGTGACACTTCATTCTACTCCACAGACCGTTAAGACTGACAAGAATGGGTTTGCGACATTTACTAACGTAGCTCCAGGTGATCACCGTGTACTCTACACGGCAGGCAAAAAGACCTACAGTCAGCAAGTTACTGCCATAAATAACGTCCAAACAACTGGCAGTACGCAGACGGCCACGGCACAAAATTTCTCAGTAGTGTACGGCTTTGCACAGTCAGACATCCATATTGCAGCCTGGGTATGGATAGTACTTGCCATAGCAGTTCTAGGACTTCTTGCTAAGACTGGAAGACTAGGATTTGCTTTTCACCTTGGTGGGCAAAAGACCCTAGAACCGATTGCTACGCAGGCAGTTGTAGTTAATGCGACTACTAGCAGTACAACGCCCTCATCGGTACTATCGGCGACACCAACCGGAGCACGTGTTGAAGAGCACTTGAAGGCAATTCCGAATCCAGCTGCGCCAAGTCCGGGCGCTACAATTACGCCTCAAGCTACTACCTCTCCATCTAATTCTGGGACGCAAGACGAACAGGGAGTGAACAGTGGCCGCTTATAAATACCTTCGCCGTGCAGTGCTTGCGCTAGTCTTAGCGATAGGAGCTTTAGTAGGTTTACACGCGTCATCTTCACTTGCAGCTACTGGCCCATGTACGGCACCATCTACCGATTATGGAACGGTGAGTAGTAGTGTACAGGTGAGCGGATCGGGTACGTATCGAGTGTGGACTCGTATGTCAGCGCCGGATGCCACTAATAATACGTATATGCTGGAGATCGATGGCAGTAGCTGCTACACGATCGGTGGAAGCAGTGTGCCTACTTATGCGAATGGTGCAGTTACGTTCTTTACCAATAATGCGACTAACTGGATTAGTAAAACGAACAGTGGTGCGCAAATAGACGTCAACCTTACTGCAGGCACACATACTATAAAAATGATTGGTAATGCGCCTGGTGTTGTAGTTGATCGTCTAGTCTTAACGCAAGACACGGCATGCGTGCCAACGGGCACGGGCGATAACTGTGCAAATCCTCCAGACACTACTAGCCCGGTCGTAAGTATTACTGCGCCCGCTCAGGGTGCTAGCATCAGTCAAACGACTACGGTAACAGCGAACGCTACCGACGACGTTGCAGTCAACAAAGTAGAATTCTATGTTGACGGTGCCTTGAAGGGGACTGACACTACTGGTTCAAGTAACAACTACACCTACTCGCTTAACCCAACGACATTGAGTACTGGTAGCCATAGTTTGTATGCGATTGCTTACGATAGTTCCGGTAATACAACAACGAGTGGCACGATTTCGTTTACCGTACCAAATACCGATACGACACCACCGACTATTAGTGCTGTAACTTCCGGTAGTATCGCTCAAACGAGTGCCACAATTACTTGGACGACCAATGAAGCGGCTGATTCGCAGGTTGCATACGGTACTTCAAGCTCATACGGCTCAGCTACTACGCTCAATACTGCTATGCAAACTTCTCACAGTGTAAGTCTGAGCGGTTTAACTGCCGGCACGACCTATCACTTTAAAGTGACCTCTAAGGACGCGTCCGGTAATAGTGCAAGTTCTGCCGATACAACCTTTACTACCCAGGCTCCTGCTTCTGATACGACTAAGCCGACAGTTAGTGTTACTGCACCAAGTAATAACGCTAGCGTTAGCGGAACGGTGTCAATCACTGTTACTGCAGCCGATAACGTTGGAGTTGCTGGCGTACAGTTTAAGATAGATGGAGCGAACCTCGGCGCCGAGGATACGGTTTCTCCATACAGCACCTCCTGGGTGACAGATGGTCTTGCTAGCGGTACACATACTATTACTGCTGTGGCTCGCGATGCAGCCGGCAATACTACCACCAGCTCAGCTATTACTGTTACGATTCCTGCAATAACATATAAAACAGGGGACATAAACCAAGACGGCGTAGTGGACACCCGCGACTTTGGTTTACTGAAGTCTAAGTTTAATCAGACCGGTGCAAGTTTGGGACGGAGTGACATAAACCAAGACGGAATCGTAGACATTCGTGATTTTGGTATCTTGAAGTCTCAATTCGGTATCTAGCCCCGCTAAGCCTCTATCTGTTACAATTGTGGCAATGGAAATGGACCACAAGAATGTCGAAGACTACATATTAGGTATGCCCGGTGCAGTGCTGGAGTATCCTTTTGGTGAACATGTGGCTGTCTATAAGACACACGGTAAGATGTTCGCTTTGATCGCCGAAGACAAACAACCGCTGACGCTGAGCCTAAAATGCGATCCGCAACTAAGTGAGATCCTACGTGAAAAATACGTGACTGTCATGCCTGGCTATCACTTAAATAAGAAACACTGGAATACTATAGTATTGACCGGTGAAATGCCCTGGGAAGAAATAAGCGGACTCATCCTGCATTCTTACCAGCTTGTTACTGGAGAATAAGTAGGTCGATAGAAGCCACTATAGTGGTCTACTGGTTGTTCTAATTCTGTACGGTGATCGCTTTAGCTTGGTTGATAAGAAGCTGTGCTGCTGCGTAGTTTTTTTGTAGAATGGTCTTGCTAGCTGAGCCCGGAGCTTGTGTATAAGTAGTCTGCAACAACGTTGCGTATGTCTGTAGCTCGGTTGTAATGGTCTGTAGCGCTACCTGGTTGTAATTATTGGCTGCCGCAGCGTTGGCTAGTAGGGTATCGGTGTTAGCGTTTTTCCCTAGTGCCAGAACCTTAGGGCTAACCTTGGTATGATGATTCACCAGGTATTCGTTAACCTGTAGTTGACCACTCGTTAGACTAACTTGAGTGTTGGTGAGGAAATTCTTCACATCTTGGTTATCTGCTTGCTCAATTGCATTTGAGGTCACACGAATAATCTCTTCCTGCTGCTGGTCCAGTTTTATGAACTGTACAGTCACGTCTTTTGGCCCAAGTGCGGACATAATTATGCTGGCGATTATTATCAGTACGACAATCATTCCACCAAAAAGTGCAACACGTTTACCGAGGCTTGGCCCGCTAAAAAAACCTGCTCGCTTTGGTGCAGTGGGGTTGATGATGAACTCATAAGGGTTGTGTCCGCTACTACGAGCAGTTGGTCCCCCTTGGCTTGAAGGTGTTGAATAAACACCGCCCGTTTGAGGGTAGGGAGGTTGAGGTCCATAAGGATTTCGGTTTTGTGGATCTTGCGGATTCATAGGTTATGTTTATAGTACCAAATTTTGCACACTTCTGCCCGGGTATTTTCCTTAGCTCTCTTCGGTAGCGTACAATAAGAACAGATATGGACGCCAAAGACGAAATCAAACAGCGCCTGAGCATCGAAGATGTGATTGGTGAATACGTGCAGCTCAAGCGAGCGGGGCGTAATTGGAAGGGTTTAAGCCCCTTTGGCGCTGAAAAGACACCAAGCTTTGTGGTTAGCCCTGACAAACAGATTTGGCATGATTTTAGCTCAGGGCGAGGCGGTGATGTCTTCAGCTTTGTAATGGAAGTTGAAGGGCTCGACTTTAGGGAAGCCATGGAATTGCTAGCGCGCCGTGCCGGAGTTGATATCGAGCAATATCAAAAAGGTCCGCGTGGTCCAAGCGGCAAAAGTAAAGAACGATTGTATGAAGCACTTGAACTAGCAACTAAGTTCTACCAGACTCAGTTTGCTCAGAACAAAGGTGCACTTGAATATGTACTTGGCAAGCGTGCGTTCAGTAAAGCAACGGCACTTGAGTGGCGTCTTGGGTATAGTCCGAATAATGGGACAGCACTCGTGGATTTTTTACGGGACAAAGGTTTTACTGGCGAGGAAATTAAGCTGGCTGGACTTTCAAGCCAAAACTACCGAGGTCTTGGAGATATGTTCCGCGGTCGCTTACAGATTCCGTTATGTGACCCAAGTGGTCGGGTTATTGGGTTCACTGCGCGTCTATTAGCGGATAATCCAAGCGCGCCAAAGTATATCAACACACCGAGTACACCGCTATATGATAAAAGTCGGCACGTATTCGGAATGCATTTGGCTAAAGACGCAATCCGTAAAAGTAAATTTGCTGTGATGGCCGAAGGGAACTTAGATGTCATTCAAAGTCATCAGGCAGGAGTGCGACAAGTGGTCGCTACTGCCGGCACCGCTTTAACGGAACCACACCTCAAGGCGCTCAGTCGGCTCACTGGTGATATTAGACTTTGCTTTGATGCTGATAAGGCAGGTTTAGCCGCAACTGAGAGGGCAATCCCGGTGGCAGCCAAAGTTGGCGTGTCTTTGAGTATTATTACTATTCCGAGCGGCAAAGATCCAGACGAGCTTATCAAACAAGATGTCAAAGTTTGGCAAGATATTATCACTAAGCCACAGTATGCGGTCGACTGGTTAATCGAACGGTATGCAGGATTACTCGATGTCGACACTGCTATGGGTAAACGTGAACTAAGCGACGTGGTACTACAGGTCGTGCGCCAACTGCCTGACCCAGTTGAACAAGATCATTACATGGGCAAGCTCGCCGATTTACTTAGTGTGAATAAACAAGCACTAACCACGAAGCTGGCAGGAGTGCCAGATGAGACAGTGCCGATTCGTCAGCGCCAGATTAAACCTCAGAGCAAACAGGCATTCAACAGGGAGCAGTTCGAGACAGAACGAAATGAAGAGCATTTCTTGGCACTCGTTTTATTGCAGCCAAAACTGCGTCCACTCCTTCATAAACTGACGGTTGATATGATTTCGAATGTTGAAGGTAAAAAAGTATTCAACTTTTTGGTTGCAGAGCCTGACTATGATGGAACAGATAAGGCGGTCGTGCAAGAATTTGCAGAGTATGTTAAAATATTGTCATTAGTCTATGAGACGCTCTATCAAGATTTAGAGCCTACCGAACTTGCTCCAGAAGCAAATCGGTTACAGGCAAAACTGATAGCAAGATACGTGCAAGCCAAAAAACAACAACTGATAACTGCAATGCAATCTGCTGACCCAGAGGATTCTGAACAGTTGTTACAACAAGTCGCCAAACTCAACGAATTATTACGAACCACTTAAAGAAGGAGCTTTACATGCCTAAAAAGTCAGCCGCAAATGACAAAGAAGCACTACTAAAAGCTAAAGAGGCATTAGTCGAACAAGCCAAAAAAGATGGCAAGATTGATGCGAAAGATATTACCGCTAAAATCCCAGAAGGGGCTGAGAATGTTGAGTTGCTTGATGCGCTCTACGCTGAGCTCGCTGAAGCCGGTATTGAAGTAACCGCTCCAGAAGAACCAGCGGCTAAAGATCTGAGTGATGAATGGCTCATGGACGAAGCTGATGGCGAAGAAGTCATGGTCGAAGACCAGACCTATCTTGATGATATCGCTGATGACTCTGTGCGTCTATATCTCCGTGAAATTGGTAAAATCCCGCTTTTAAACGCTGAAGAAGAGCTAGCATTAGCTCAGCGCGTGGTTGCGGGTGAAAAAGAAGCTAAAGATCAGATGGCTGAGGCGAACTTACGTTTGGTAGTCTCAATTGCTAAGCGCTATGTTGGCCGTGGTCTAGATTTGCTTGACCTGATCGAAGAAGGCAACACTGGACTTCTACGTGCCGTTGAGAAGTTCGACCCAGATAAGGGATTCAAGTTCAGTACCTATGCTACCTGGTGGATTCGTCAGGCGATTACGCGTGCTATTGCTGACCAGGCTCGTACGATTCGTATCCCTGTACACATGGTTGAGACCATCAACAAGCTGCTGCGTACGCAACGCCGTTTAACGCAGGATCTGAACCGTGAGCCAAGTAACGAAGAAATCGCCAAGGAAATGGAGATTGATGTTGCTAAGGTTGAGCACATCATGAAGATTAAACAGGATATCTCAAGCCTGGATGCATCGATTCGTGATGATGAAGAAGAATCGGTTCTAGCTGATTTTATTGAGGACGAAGATACTCAAACTCCTGAGGAATCTGCTACTGGCCAGTTGCTCAAAGAACAGGTTAAGGATATGTTATCGGCCTTAACTGAGCGTGAGCAGAAGATCTTGAAACTTCGTTTCGGTCTCGAAGACGGTAAACAGCATACCTTGGAAGAAGTAGGACAGGAGTTTAGTGTTACTCGTGAACGTATTCGTCAGATTGAAGCTAAGGCCCTAGCTAAGCTACGCAAGCACAAAGATGCTCGTAAATTGCACGACTACATAAAATAGGCCTATTTAAGTAAACTGAGATAGATTCCCGTAAATATACCTCCCGATTATCCGGGAGGTATATTTGATTAGACTCAAGGGGTGGTACAATAGGTGAAATGAGACTGATCGGTATCTCGGGCCCCAATGGTAGCGGCAAAGATTTTGTCGGTGAATTATTGGCCTCCGAACATTCCTTTCTGTTCATGTCTTTGACGGATCAGCTTCGTGAAGAAGCGAAAAAGCGTGGTATGCCCGTTGATCGTGAGTCAACTCGTACTATTAGTGCCGAATGGCGCCGTGCTGAGGGTCTGGCTGTACTTGTCGACCATGCTGTTGAGTGGTTCCGTCCTCAAGAAAATGAATATACTGGACTAATCATTGCTAGCCTTCGTCATCCAGCGGAAGCTGACCGAGTTCATGAGCTTGGTGGCACTGTGCTCTGGATGGATGCAGATCCAAAAGTGCGCTACGAGCGAATTATCAACGCAAACCGCGGCCGAGCAGAAGAGGATAACAAAACTTTCGAGCAATTTTTGCTCGACGACCAGGCTGAGATGCATCCAAGCGGAGATGTGGCGACCCTCAATATGTCAGGGGTTCGAGATCGTGCAGACGTTATAATCATGAATGACTCTGACCTAGAAACACTCAAGCGCAATTTGAGTGCTGCTCTCAATTTGTAACTGAATCTGTGTAGGGCAAAAGCCGGAAGAGTAACAGTCGAAATGACTGCAATAGCTATGCCGGTAACTTTCGCAAATGGGCGCTGACTTTTGTACTGCCATGTTTAGCAACGAGGTTGCTACGGGAGTGTTTTTTTGTGTGCCGGTGTAAGGCACGGATAAGTGTGTATACTGTGGCGGCACCGACAGCAGTTAGAATATCCCATCCGGTTAATGAGCCGCTACCAAAGTATGGCTGAACCAATGGGTTGTATATAACATTGGCAATACAGAAGAGTGAAATCGCAAAAGCAGCGAGTAGTTTCTTGTTGCTATACAAATGTTTGCTCAGTAATGGCTGTCCCTGGGCGCGTACCAAGAGCAGGTTCATAAATTGGCACAGCACGATCGTTACATAGGTGAGAATAGATGCCTGTAAGTAGGGCATAGCATTTGTGCTCAAATGGAGCGGGCTTATGTGGTGGCGAGTAAAGTAGAGTAAATAATTACCATATGCGAGTGCTGCAGCTAATAAACCAAAGCTTATAAATTCTGTGATAGTCTTACGGTTTATGATGTGATCCTGAGTGCTACGCGGATGGGCACGCATAAGCTGTCCGATCGCTGGATCCCACCCTAGGGCGGTAATAGGGAACATCTGTGCGATGATGTCGATCGCAAGGATCTGGATGGCGGTGATGGCGGCTGGAATACCCCAGATTGCAGTCGCAGCTAAGCTAATGAGGACGGTTATAAGCTCACCCATGTTGTCAGTTAGTGCACAACGCGCTGCATTTTTAATGTTCTGGAATGTTAGACGGCCTTGCTCGATAGCCATTACGAGTGTGGCGAAGCTATCGTCAAGTAAGATGATCTCAGCTGCTTCCTTAGCAACATCAGTGCCTGTACGACCCATAGCAACACCTATATCGGCCCGTTTCAGCGCTGGTGCGTCATTGATGCCGTCACCAGTTACGGCTACAACCTGTTTGCCGCTGCGAGCTAGTTCTACAATGCGTAGCTTGTCCTCGGGACTAACGCGGCTAAACACTGCGCCACCACGGAGTAACATAGACAAAACTTGTGTATCGGAAAGTCTCGGTAATTCTTCGCCCATAACTACGGTGATGTCACCACCCGCACCAAGACCTGCTTGTTTGGCAATAGCAGCTGCAGTTGTCGGGAAGTCTCCCGTAATGATACTCACCTTAACGTGCGCAGCTTGAGCGGCAGCCATGGCTGCTGGAACTTGTTCGCGTAGTGGGTCAATCATACTGGCGATGCCTAAGAAAATAAGATCTTGCTCAGCATCTTCCAAATGATGTTTTAGGGGGTCGAATCCTTTTGGCAATACGCGGTAAGCGAAGGCTAAGTTACGCTCTGCCTCTGCGGCATGTGTTTCATTGTAGGTAGCAAAAAACTTACGATCACGGGCAGTAAAATTCCGAATGTGACCATGATCCCATAGCTCATTTGAACATTCCATGATGCTCTCCGGGGCGCCTTTCACGAAAGCGTACAGCTGGCCATCGACTTCACGGACACTCGTCATGCGTTTGCGAGCGCTATCGAATGCATATTCTTTGCGTTCTGGGAAAAGCTCGTTTAGTTTATTTGGCTCCAATCCTGCTTTGCGAGCAAGTGTTATAAGCGCACCTTCAGTCGGGTCACCTACAACATACCAGGTAGCATGTTCATCATCTGGAGGATTTACGAGGGCATTACTGGCAAGGGCGCCAGTCTCGAAGAATAGATGTAGGTCTTTGAGTATTCGACCGCTTACTGGCTTGCCGTTTGTGTTGCAAACTGCGCCATTCTGTTCATAACCGGTACCGCTAATAGCATATTCGGTCTTCCCGATAAGTACATGAGTGACTGTCATTTCATTTTTAGTCAGAGTGCCCGTTTTGTCTGTGGCTATTATATTCGTAGCCCCTAATGTTTCGACTGCCGAAAGTTTTTTAACTAAAGCGCGAGCTCGGGCCATTCGTGCAGCTGTTTGTGCAAGGGTAATGTTCACCTCGGCCACTAAGCCATTTGGAATCATGGCCGCAGCTACACTAATGGCAAAGAGTAGGGAGGTTTTGATTCCGAGGTCTGCCTGGAGCTCAATGATGGTTAGAAGAGCGGCCAGTAATAAAGTACCTTGCGTGAGGCGAATAGCTAAGTTGTTCATCTCACGCTGCAAAGGGGAAGTATCGGTATGTGCAGTTTGGCTAAGGTTCGCAATTCGACCGAGTTCGGTGTGCATGCCTGTTCCTGTTACGATGGCATGTCCATTGCCGAGTGCAACAGTGGTACCCATATAGAGCATGTTGTGACGGGAGCCAATAGGGATATCGCTAGTTATAGCGTGTTTGAATTTTCGAGTCGGTTGGCTTTCACCTGTTAGAGCGAAGTCGTTGGTGGCGAGCTCATCCTCAAACAGTA
>CAZBLZ010000001.1:90978-92335 GCA_964493045.1 uncultured Candidatus Saccharibacteria bacterium | reverse complement strand
TAGAATGACAGGCCAGCACTGACAATAAGAATAATAACCAGCAGGTTCTTAAACTGTCGTGCAAAAATTATAACGCTAGAAGTGTGCTTGGTGTGTTCAAGCTGGTTTGCGCCAAGGTGTTTTTGTCGATCTATCGCTTCTGTTTCGCTCAGACCCTTATCTGTAGAACGCAGCTCTTCCAGTGTTTCTGTGACCGTGAGCCGATAAAAAGGTAGTTTTTGCCCATCCATTTACTAGTATTATACCTGGAAGTTTTGTATTTTAAGCATTAGAGAGATAATCTAGCGGTACAGGAGGTGAAGTATATGCATGAACTAATCAGCCACGAAGGTTTACCGGATAATTCAGCCCAGGCTCTACTGCCACAGTGCGAACTTGAAGCGGATGTCTCAGTAGACGGGACGGACGCAGTGCATGAGGGTATTATAGTTACTCCGCATGCTTTCGAAGTGCCGACTACGGATTTGGAACTCGATGATCTAAAAAGTCCTGCTCTTAATATGTTAGCTTCTATTGCTATTACTGACGCCACCGAGGTCGCGGAACAAGCGTCTGCTCGGCAACGTCGCGGCCGAGCGCCAGCTCCTCATATAGTGCGCCGACGCGAAACAGATGTCCGGGGTCCAGTACTCGCGGCAAGGGAACAGCTACTAAGCGACGATTTGTTCAAGCAATACCTACGTGAAATCGGCGAGGTACCGCTGCTTGATGCTGAACAAGAAGTCGAGCTCGCGAAACGTATAGAAGGGGGTCTATATGCCGGGCGTTTAGCGCGCAAGCTAGAAGGTACGGATAAAGAGCCGATGAGCGATTTAGAAAAAGAAGCGATCAAGAGGGCTCAAATATACGAGGGGCCTCAGGCTCAAACGTTATTATTGGAGGATCTGAAAAAACTTGAAGCAGACGGTCAACGTGCTAAGGGGCATATGATAGAGGCGAACTTACGCCTGGTTGTGTCGGTCGCAAAACGTTATACGGGACATGGGATGGCTCTACTTGATCTAGTGCAGGAGGGTAATGCAGGTTTAATCCGTGGAGTTGAGAAATTTGATTACGCAAAGGGATTCAAGTTCAGCACCTATGCTACCTGGTGGATTCGTCAGGCAATCACCCGTGCTATGGCCGATCAGGCGCGTACCATCCGGATACCGGTACATATGGTAGAAAAGGTAAATCGAATCACTCGTATTCGCCGAGATTTGTTAAGAGATCTGGGCCGTGAACCTACCGATATTGAGGTGGCGGCAAAGGTGGATATGCCACTTGAAAAATTACAAAGTTTAGAGCGTATAAGTAGCTCACCAGTGAGTCTAAATAAGCCGCTTGGCGATGGTGGCGGTACTGGTCCTGGTCAAAC
>CAZBLZ010000001.1:63248-90878 GCA_964493045.1 uncultured Candidatus Saccharibacteria bacterium | reverse complement strand
CAGTGAGTCTAAATAAGCCGCTTGGCGATGGTGGCGGTACTGGTCCTGGTCAAACAGAGACTACCTTTGGTGATCTGCTTGGAGATGAGGCCGCAACACATGAGGCCGAGAACTCGATAACCCATGTTTTGCTCGCTGAAACACTTGAAGATCACCTAACTCAACTGAATGTCAGAGAGGCAAAGGTCATGCGTTGGCGTTACGGCCTCGACGGCGATGGAGAGTGTACACTTCAGGAGATTGGTGACCGACTAGGTATAACTCGCGAACGTGCCCGCCAAATCGAAACCAAGGCGATGGGCAAACTACAAGGGTATGCGGCTCACAGTGGGCTGCGTGATTTTCTGTCCTAATCACGGTTACGCTATACTAAAGCTATGACTCGTGAGCAAATATACGACGTATTATTTCGCCCTGGATTGGTGCTGTGTGCAGTGTTTGCTTTGTTATCATTCGCGCCTACAGTTGCGGCGTCACCATTTGGCCAAGGCGTGTTTGGGGCTCAGGTACCTTTCGGGTCTGTTACGAGTCTAACTATTTCACTTGGTAGTGATGTGGCTTTGCAGCTTTCCCCGAGTGGCTCCAATTTTGTTGGTAGTGGTTCGCATACGATTACGGTGACGTCGACAGATGTAGTTGGGTATAGCCTGTATATTTATGCTCCCGGTGGTACTACTATGAGTAGCGGTACGGATACGATTCCCGCTAGTAGCAATGGTAGCGCTGGTGCGCTAGCGCTTGATACTTGGGGTTACAACACCGATGGATCAAGTAATTACCTAGGCATGACCACTACTCCTGTACTACTGAAGACTGCTACCGGGCCATTTGAGACCGGTGATAATACTACCGTGACATTTGGTGTGCTTGCCAGTGGTACTAAGAGCGAGGGAAGTTACAGCACTTCCGTTACATATACGGCTGTTGCTCTCACTGACTAAGTCTGATCTTCCGTGGACTGTCGTTTCTTTTGGCGTCTACGTGGTATGTATTTACCGCCCATGAGCAATCCGGCTAGTAGGAAGGCTATAAACCAGGGTGGAATAAAAACTACCAGATGTGATTGTTGAATGACCCAATCTGAATTAGTCTTATAGCCATAGGTGGCGCGGTATATACCCGGCAATATCGGACTCGGTATACTACCGGCTAAAGTGCGAACTTTCCCCGGCATGAGTAGATGTCCTGATGAAGTTTGTGGCGGCTGTGCAAACAGGCCGTGAAGCTGGCTACTCACGTATACAAATGAATAAACATTACCAGTGTTAATTGGGTTTAGTGTAAAGGGTATGTCGTGCCCGAATGTAAGCCAAGAGATTGAACTACTTTTCAAATGACTGACTTGGGTGAGAGCGCCGTTGACAGTTAGGTACAGTAAGTCAGTAGCCTGTACTGTGTTGGCAATACCGTCGGTTGATAGCGTGGCACTAGCAAAGAGCGTGTAATAGTGGCCTCCTGGTGTGCTCTTTGGAGGTATTTCGAAGGTGTAAGTGATGTTTTGCGTCTGTCGTGGCTGCAATGTGACATTTGTCTGGCTTAAATGTAGCCAGTCGTTGGTCGGATCCTGGAAACGGTAGTCGTAGGTATAATCGGTGACTGAAAATTGCTGTACTGACAGTCTGACGTCGAGTGGTTTATCTGTTAAGTTAGCAATAGTGAACGTACTGGCCTTATTACTACCCGCATCCGCAGAAAGAAACTGTCGAATTGGAGTAATGAGTAGTCCACTCTCTAGAACGGGAGGATCGCCGGCTGCACGAGCGGTGTTTCCGAAGGCACCGCAAATAAGTAAACTTAAGATGAGAAGGAGTGATATTCGCCTCTTCATCTGTTAGTCTTAAGCACGTTTAGTTAGAGTGACCTGAATGTCGCTCACTACATTAATGTAGTGCTGAATAGCAAAGGTCTGGGCCTCTTGGCTGCGGTTCTGCCACTCAGGAGATATCACGTAGCCATAGCTAAAATCAAAGTCACACGTAATCGGGTAGTGGTCGAGTCGGTTATCGACGCGCCACTGCTTATTTAAATACAGGAAACTAGCCTCGGAAATAGCACGCTGGTGTGTCGGGTCCTGCCAAGCACGCATACTGGAATAATATGGACAGGTAATCCGTGCAAAACCTTTAATGGCGATGTTGGGATTATTTGGATCAAACTCGGCTGGTTTTAAAATTCGGTGGATCTCGTCAAAGAACTGCATGAAGGGGTCGTGATATCCATCTCCGTGCGGAATATGCTCAACAAAGTGTGAACATTCGATCTCGTCGACTGAGTTATCGGCAAACTGCTTCCACGGAAATACGAGCAAATTTTGGACATAATCAGTGCTGTCGGTTTTAGCGATATCGACACCTTTAAATCCTTCCGGCTTGTTATCGCCGCAGGCAAGTGATAATCGCAGTGGTTCTTCGGTTTTTGGTGCTTTAGTTGGCATGGGTTCTCCTTACCACATTATCTGGTTTACTGCATCGTAATGGCCGACTTTTACGCGTGCATCACACGCAAATTTATATCCGAATTCGCGTGCATGCTGAAAGAACCACAAATCTTGTGTAAAAACTTGAGCGCCACCACCTGGTACGACTTCTTGCTTAGTTTTGAACCATTCGCCATATTCAAAACGTTTGTCCTTAAGCATCTCCGTGCGGAATAGGGTAAAGCCCATGCCAAGCCCATTACAGGGGGTAAGTGTATCGGGCTGTGGAATACGCGGTATGAAGTTCAACGGCATAGCATTAGGGTCGCCGTAACACATCGGTTGACCACCTTCGCCCTTAGTCCAATATAAACCACCCACAGCATCGTATTCGTCGATTGATTCGTACAATTTTACGAGGCCGTCAGCAGGCGGTGCATTATCTTCTTCTAACGTAAGTATAAATTTAAATTGATTCAACTCCGAGTTTTCCAGAATCATTTTGATGACCTGATTGTAGGCTTCGCCAACTTCCATGCCTTCCATAAACAGTGGGCCGAGTACCTTTTGGTTCATCGGGCGTATAAGCCCTTGCCAACTCTGGACGATGCGAGCTGGAATCATGCCTCGGGTAGGGCAGACAATGATCGTGGAAAGATCACGGTAGGTTTTCTGTTTTTCAAGACGTGTAGCGTAATCGCTGGCGTTATGTATGCCGGCATTATCGGGCACTAAAATTTGTGGACTTCCCATAGTTATTTCGTATTATATCACGCGCTAAACCAGGCGGTGGTCACTGGTGCGACGCCAGGCACTACTTCGTAGAGTGCTATCGTATGCTGGTCCGAGTCTGTGTAACCATACGTTTGGCTTGTTAGGGATGCAGTTGGATTAGTAGAGCGAAAGGTGCCCCATGAGTCGCCAGACGCTACGAGTAAGGTTTCACCTGTTGTGTTTGCGGTGGGAGTAAGGACGACAGGGTTTGACCAATCGTTTGCAGCACCGTAAACGTAAGATCCCAAGACCTTTGGCGTAATAGCGGCGCTGATGGCATTGCTTCCGGTAGCACCGACACTGGCACCATTTTGGGCCGTATGAGCTCCGGTAATAACGAAGGTCTGAAAGATGTAGCCCGTGCTGTTGCTACCCTGCATCTGTGCGCTATTCAAAACTACCGTAACGTTGTATCCAGTCTGCGCAGTGGTCAAATAATGGGTGAAGATTCCAGAATAGCCCGTCAGGTTGGCGGTAATCTGTACTTGAGATGTGAACGTATTCCCTAAGCTATCCGTAACGGTTGCGGTTGCTCCTTTAGTGTTCAGGCCGTCAGATGTTATGACCATCATAATGAGCGAACTATCAGGAGGGTTAAAGTTTGCCGTGGTAACTCCCGTGGGGCCTGGGCCAGTCGTGATGCTTGTTAACGGGGCGGGTGCTGATGCGTCTTCTAGAAGTGCCATAGGTTAATACGTCGCGTTATAGATTGCACCGTAGAAGTTCGCCGATTGGACTATGGATGCTGCGGTGTTATTGATCTGACTGCCTTGGATAGCGTTAGGGCCAGCAGCAGTTGCGGCAGTATACACGCCTTCAAATAGGACAACATCACGGGCGGCAGTTGTGTTAGTCCCAATAGGCGTAAGAACTGCACCAGCGGCCGCACCGTTAATCTGGTTGTTGCCGTACATGGTCATACTGGCACCAGGCGCTGTAGTAGCACTAGAGACAACGGCCGCCAGCCAATATTCACCTGGAGTCATATTGACGTTCATAGGTACGGTAAGCTGGCGCATACCCGTTACACCTGAGAGGGAAGTACTACTGACACTGCTGGCGGCCTGCCACGAAAAGGCATTGTTGGCACTTCCAGACGTAGCTAAAGAGAGCGTGGAACCGTTCATGGTGTACAAACCCATCCAGAGCGACATTCTTGCCGAGCCAGTAGCATTGGCTGTCGATGTGCCCACGCCTAGTGAGCCGCCGATCTTTGCCGCACTACCAGTGATATTGAAAGGTACGTACATGTGCTGGATAGAGAGCGAGCCTTGGGGGAGTGGGCCTAGAGAGGCGAATACGTCGTCTGGGTATTCCCAGCGGGAAAGCGTTGTTGCAATTGGAACTCCAATACTGATAGTGCTCCCGTTAGTCGCTAAACTTACTGCTCCCGTGGCAGATAGACTCGAAGTCTGAGGTACGGAGAAGTTAAATGACTGGCTGGCGCCGTTGGTAGAACTAGCAATCGTCATGGCCCCACCTGCAACGTTGAGACTGGCTGTACCACTAGTGTACATGGTCTGCGAGTTGGCAAGCGCCAAACCACCACCGCCGGCAGCGATGCTAATCGTGTTGCCTCCAACGCCGGTAGATTGAGACAGCGTCACGTTATTGCCACCTGCTAGGATAACCTGATTTGAAGCAGTCCCAGATGTGCCTGCCGTATTACCCAGGGTAGACATACCCATAGAAAATGCCGGTGCGCCGATACTCACAGTGCCGCCATTGCTGGAGATGTTTATAATGCCGGTCGCCGAAATGCTTGAAACAACAGGCGTAGAAAGTTGTACTGATCCACCTGAGTAGCCAACGCTTATACCGCCTATGCCATTTAGGCTGACGCTTCGGGCGTCTAGAGTGGCGGTTGTATTCTGGGTAGTGTTGCCAGTCGCGTACATACCGATGGTCTGTACACTTTGGCTGGCTCCAGATATGGTGATAGCGTTGGCGTTTTGGCTGAGTGTAACGTTATTACCCCCAACTAGGGTCATGGTGCCGGTCGAAACCAATGAACCAACACCGGCAGTGTTACCGCCGATTGTGGCATTGATTCTGCCTCCATTAAGGGGTGGTGTATAGGCCATAATTAACTATATTCTAGTATAGCAAGCACAGCATCGTAGAGCGACCCCTCTCGGGCGTTCATAGGGCATATAAATTGGATACCTGGGTCGCATTTAATGCAGTGCTGTAGATTTTAATATCATCCATTGACCCCGTAAAATATTGGTTCATGGTAGCGGGCCATCCACCCGTTGTGTTGCTTTCGCCGATTCGCCACCAACCGGCGTAGGTCTGTGAAACGGTGTTGCTATCTGTTACGACACTTACGCCGTCTACATACAGTCCCATGCCCAATGTGCTAGACATGGTAGCGGTTGCCATGTGCCAGTTGCCATCATTGTACGTCCCGGCGCTCGTTATATAGTGGACGCTACCGATGTAGACGCCAAAATTAGCATGCCCAGTGGTGTCGATCCATAGTATGCGGTCAAAGTTACTCGGGGTTGCACTAGTTTGTGAATTAGTAAAGGCCATGAGTACGCCGCCGGTAGAACTGGTCTTGAACCAGACGTTTGTACTGTAATCTTGCGGGCTGTTTAGCGTGTTCGTAGTAGAAAGGAATCCGGATGTGCCATTAAATAGAAGGCCATTGTTGGCCGTACCGTCACGCCCGTTAGTGTAGGTGACACCCCCTTGGATGGCCGCATCGTTACCCTTACCGCTAGTATCAACCAAGTTGTTATTGAAGTTATAGAAACCTACCAGGCCTTGGAGCAGGGTTTGGTCAATACTATTCGGGAATTTAAACCAGGGGATAGCGACCATGCTCATAAGATATACCAAGCGCTGCCGTTGCTTACGACGCCAAAGGCGGTGTACTGTAGGTCTAAGTTAAAGGTGGTCATACCGTCTATGGTGTCGCTACCTGAGCGTGAGACGGTTACAGTATGGCTGGCGGAGTTATCTATACGCTTGATATAGAATCGATAGCCAGCTAATCCAGAAGCCGCTGGCAAGGTTATAGTCACCGTGGCAGTAGTAGCATCTGCAAATACCACAGCATCAGTACTAGTAACCGTATAACTAGTGGACTGTGTATTAGTGGCAAAACTCATGCCGTTACCCCAGGCGGGTAAGCCGCTTGCCACTTTTAATGTTTGGCCGTTTGTCCCTGCTGCCAATCGTACAAAGTTTCCTGATGCGTCACGGTAGTACAAATCTCCAGTTGCACCGGAACTATCATCATAAATTGCTACCTTTTTGCGTTTCGTACCCGTGGTGATAGTGAAGTAGAGCGAATCTGTGTTAAATTCTACTGCACCCGTCTGGGGCGTACTGAGTAGTGTGTTGGAAGCAAAGTTTAGCGGTGCGGCGCCGCTAATTGTGACATTGTTGTCAACCTGCAACGTATTGTAGATGTGTGTATCAGAAGAAGCACTACCGATTTGCACGCTACCACCTGAAGTATTAAGCCGCAGGATGCTGGCCGAACCGTTATTACGGGATTGAATTTTGCCGTTGTCAGCAATAAGGTTTGCGCCGCCGTCAGCACCAATTTGAAACGCGTGGGTGGTACTTGCAAGCAAAGCGCTGCCGGTACTCGATAGTCGCAGTTCAGCGGAGTTGATTATGTCGCTAATAACACTGCTGAGCACATACCATTTCGTTCCGTCGCTGAGCACGCACCGTACATCGTTTTGTGCGCCAATTGTGAGACTTGTGACACCGTCAATTGTGTCGCTGCCGCTTCGTGCGATTGTTACAGTGTTAGCCGTGACATTATCTAGTCGCTTGATATAGAAGCTATACCCGTTTAGTCCTGAAGCAGCGGGCAGAGTAATGGTGACGTTGCCACTGCTGGCATCAGCAAAAATTGCTGCGTCACTACTGGTTACAGTGTAGCTAGTGGTCTTAGTGGTAGTGGCAAGATTCATCGCATTTTGCCATGCGGGCAAACCACTGGTTACTTTCAGTACTTGACCGCTACTCCCGATGCCAAGACGAACAAAGTTTCCTGATGCGTCACGGTAATATGTATCACCCGTTGCACCGGAACTGTCATCATAAATTGCTACCTTTTTACGTACAGTACCGGTAGTTATAGTGAAATATAAACTATCGGTGTTAAACTCTACGGCACCTGCCTCCGCACTGGTGAGTAAAGTGCCAGAAGTAAATTTAAGTGGTGCTGTTCCTGCGGTTGCCGTTCCAGCTCGGACGGTTATTTTTTGGTGGCCGCCATTTACGGCATTGTCGGTACCATCGTCATAGTGTTCCTTCTTGAGGTACTGGCGAATGATATCGCCCCATGTGCCATCATCACTATTTACTATCGGTAAACGCTGTGGTGTTGGCATAGTCTATTTGCCAAACCTTCTGGTGCCAAATCCATCTGCCTGGTTTGGGGTTGGGACGGGGGTATAATGCTTTTCGACGGGCCTCGAGCTACTCAATAGATTCAATAGATTATTCAGGCCGAATACCATGAGCAAAGCTGTCCCCATATATTGGAGGAACTGACCGCGTGTAACCTCTGTATTTAAGTGTTCGCGCAAATCCTCGCGCATAGCTTCCCCTAAGTCTCTGTTAAAGCTTATGTCTAGTATAGCTCAGGTACTTATGGGAAGGCAACGGAAGGGCTACGAGTGATGTGGACGATACCAGCCAAAATAGTAAAAAACTGCAGTCGGAAAGTTAAATAGCAGAAAACCTAGGATCCACAATAATCGTTGATCGGGGCGTATAGCGGGATTTTCAAACATATCACGGACCATAAATCCCCAAAATACAAAACCTACCACAAAAATGAGCAAAGGGATAAAGTCGCTAGTGTGCATAACTACTAGTATAGCGCCACTCAAGTGGAATGAAAGCGCTTACGATTCGTCGGAAGAGGGGGGTATTTCAGGGGAGTCTTTTGAGCCGCCTGCTTTGGTCTTGTGCTTACTACTGCGCTTTTTAACACCACGAACTATGGTGCGTACGAGCATATAGATAGCGAATAAAACCAGTAGGAGTAGGACGAATGGTATAAGCAGAAGCTTCCATGGGATCACCCAGAAGGTCAATGTAGCTTCTAAGGGGGTATCGTGACCTCCTTGGTCATATACTGCCACCAAATGGGCTGTATAGCGGCCGATACGGAGGTGGGAAAGGTTCGCCCAATTCCAGACAAGCTTCTGGCTCGTCGTACCGTCGGCGTTTGTGATGGTCTTGTAGGCCGGGAAGCCATCATCCCAGCTTGCGGTTATAGTACGAGTCGTATTGGGCAGTATGTAGCCCTTGGTAGCGTTTACGGCCATGCTAGCAAGTGGTGTCTTTGAATTAGCGCTTCGTTGCACGAACAGATTACCATATGGCTGCGCAATTGTGTTTCCGTTGTTCTGGAAGTCAATAGAGAAGGTGGCGGGCAGGTATTCGTAGATGTGTTTGCTTGCGGTGAAGTTATGTACTTTCAGGCTACTGGTTGCACCTGGTCGGTCTATGTTTATCAAGGTAAATACCGCTAGAGATCCTTGTATCAGTCGACCTGAACCGGTTGGCTTAGGGTCACTCTGTCGACTAATTACAAGTGCGAACGAATAGCTAAAGCCCGCATCCTTTGGAACATTTAGAGTTACTTCTTCACTAAACCACTGTCCAGGTTGGACAGTAAAACGAGCTCCGGAGAAACTAATCCAATTTGAGATATCGGGAGGAGTTGTATCGAGGAGGTTAACCGCCTTACTATCTTTACTTAGCGTAAAAGCTCTAGGTTCAATCTTGAGTGCCTCAACACTGGTGCCATTATTACGAACCTTTAGTTCTAACTGCGTCTTTACTCCCGGTTTTACAGTGGCTACGAGAGGGGAGGGAGTGACCTGGAGGCTGAAGTTCCCTGGGTCAGCACTTACGTGCGATATACCAAAACCGCCCAACAGTGTTAGCAACCCTACGACAAACCCTGCCGTCAATACATTCCTTTGTCTCATTTCTATACAGTATAGCAAAACCGCGACCAGAGGCCGCGGTGTAATTTATACCTTAAGATCTTCTCTAGAACAGACCAGCGCCTACTACAGTAATGGTGTCTGTGTAGTCATTTGCTGCTGGTGTTGAAGCATTGATTGAAGCGTTGTTAGTAAGTGTTAGAACATCACTTGAAGCCGTACCAGAAGAGCTTGCGAGTGCGCGCAGGGTAGTGTCTAGGCCACCACCTGAGTATGATGATGTACCATCAAAGATTGCGTTAACGGTAACTGTTCCTGTGCCTGAAGCATGCGTTGCTGTTACGCCAGTGTTATAGCCCTCTGTGTTTGTTGCTAGGGTACTATGCGTACCCGGTGTAGTGGAGGCAAGAGTGTAACTTGCGGCTGTTGAATGTAGTCCGGTACTCGAGTCTTTTGCCCATACCATCCAACCATTCTTAGCGTTAGTACCGACAGTGGCAGTGCGTGGAGTTGGGCTAGGGGTTATGGCAGATGAGCTTAAGTTGCCAAGTGCATCAGTGTTGCCGCTTAAAGCAAATGAGAAGGCTGGGGGAATGGTTGCTGTTACGACGATCTGGTCGTTCGTAATGCTGGCGGTTGCATATTGTGCGGTATCAATTGTAGTAGGGGTACTGTCGCTTGTGGTAACCGTACCTATGTTACTACTGCCTGTTGATGAGGTTACGGTTACTGCGGTTGTACTACTCCAGTTGAAGCAGTATAACGTGCCGACTGTTAGGTCGGTGCTCGGGAACGTTACTACCTGACCAGTGACGTTGGTTGCAGTACCGATGCCTGGCCAAGCCGTACCGCCAGTAGGCCATGAGAGGTTAGTCGTAGTAGTGGTGAATGCTGCTGCCGTACCTAATGTATAACCAGTAGGGAAAGTTACGACAACATGAGCCTCAGTTGCAGTGGTTGCAGCCTTAGCGCAAACAGTGCCAGTTGTTGCTGCGCTCACTTGCATACGGTCAAATCGTACAAACACCTGTGAGAGTGAAGCGGCGTGAGTAACCTGGCTAAGACTCAGTATAGTAAGTGCGCTAATTGCGGCAACGGTACCTACATAAGTCCGTATTTTTTGGGTTTTTATAATTAAGCGCATGTTATTCCTTTTATGCTTTCTGCCAGCAGTTTACAGGATTGTATTAACGTAAGCAATATTACTGCAAGCGTAACATGTGCATAACTTTATTATGAGTTCCTTTTAGTCGGGCGGCCGCGCCTGCTGGAGTAATAGCGGTGGTATACCGGTACCTTTGCGTAGACATAAGGGTGGCTTCGGGCCCAAAGCCACCCAAATGCTGCTAGTACTAATAAGTAGATGCCGTACAAACCGAACAGGTTGGTTTTGCCGCGTCCGTTCAGTGTCGTAAGTGGCGTATTCACGGTTGGTGGAACATAACCGGGCACTGCGGCATAGTGACGGATCAGATGCTGACCACTGTGATCGCTTAGATAAAAGATAGTGTCGTATGGTTTGAGTACGGGGTAGTGATGAGTTGTTGTATGCTGGCCTGCAGTAGCAAAGGTGTAGGTGTTCTGTGCACCGTCACCCCAATCAATACGCAACTGATATGGTCCAGTTCCGCCTATGATACTTCCTAGCCACAGAGCATCCTTCTCACGTCCGAACACCATAAATGACTCGTCTATAGTCAAATCTAGGGGTGATACATTATTACCCGAACTGCCAAGCGCAGGCGGGGGAACGGGTGGATTATAGGTGACGGTGACTGATGTACTATCTGGACCGCTGTCACCAGTAATAGTGAAACTACGGGCAACTAGCACGTTAGCACCAGGTTGTAAGGTGATTGAAACTTGGAAGTTATTGTTTGCGTCACAAGCTGCGGAGCCAGCTTCTGAGCCATTATCCAGAATTACGATAATCACCTTTGGGGTGATTATCGGACAGGTACCGCTTACTACTAATGTTGCTTTTGAGGTTGCACGGTTGCTGCTTGGGTCGGTGATTACTGGTGCGGTTATAGGTATGGGCGCCGGAATGCGAGCGTATACATAGAGAGAGTCGGCGGTAGCACGGGCAAGGCTCGTGAACCCCACGACAAAAGCAGTACTGAGACCTAGGACTACCGCAAGCCCTCGATACGATGTGTGTTTATGGTGCAGTAATCGTCCGGTATGTCGGTGATGTTGCAAGTGTAGTTTTTTATGAATTGGCCGCATTAGCTTAGCCTACGATTGGGATTGCTATAGGATGTTTGTGAGCGTGCCGTGCCTCTAGGTAGATGATCCCGCAGATCGCTAGTGTGCTTATAAATAGTCCATATAATCCAGCAGCCTGGGGAGTTACGTGGGGTGTCTTGGCGTTTGTAATAGTAGTACTTACGGGAGTAGCTGTGCTGTATGAAGCGACAGCATATTGCAGCGTGGTGCTATGTCCACGACTATCTGTCAGATAGAACGCTGCATTATAAGGCTGTACTTTCGCATAATTGTGACTGTACTGTCCGATACCTGCGGCTGGCTTATAGTTATCTTGTTTCCCATCACCCCAATCAACATGTAGGTAGTAGGGCGCAGCCCCTCCACTGATAGCACCTGACCATGTACCAGTCTTTTCAGCACCAAGGAATGCAAACGGCGCATCTGCTATGAGTACGGGCATGTCTGCTGCTGATGAAATAGGAGGGGTGTAGCTGAACGTGATTGGAGTACTAGCCGGGCCAGTTCCGCCTGTAATGGTCTGAGTGCTGACAGACAATTGTTGTAACCCTGGCGTTAGGCTGATTGGAACGCTAAAATCGTTTGCGCTGTCGCATACACTTGAACCGGCGGTCTTGCCATTTATTGCCACCACTACAATAGGTTGAGGTGAGATCAGTGGACAAGTACCACTGATCTGCACTGAGCTAGTGGTAACAGTGCTGCTTGGAGGATTACCCAATACCGGTGCTGTCGTAGGAACTGCTGCCATTACAGTGCCACCGACACTGAGGAGTGAGTCTGCGGCAGCGCGTGATAGCATGTTTAGCCCGATCATACTAAGGCCCGCTAACACAAAGACTACCGCAAGCCCTCGATACGATGTGTGTTTATGGTGCAGTAATCGTCCGGTATGTCGGTGATGTTGCAAGTGTAATTTTTCGTGTAATATGCGCATTTTATGTATTAAAAGCTTAAGTACTTATTAGTATACCGTATCTGGTCTATACTAGTGTTTAAAGGAGAAGGTATGGCAGAAACAGCACCAAAAAAACTAGCCGTAATTGATGGCAAATCGGTATTCTATCGGGGCTACTACGCTATGCCTAATTTGACTACGCAGGATGGTACACCAACAGGCGGTGTATATGGCTTCGCCGCCATGGCTCTCGAGGTTATTAAGCGGCTTGGTCCGGACTATGTGGCTGTTGCTTGGGATAAACCTAAAACTAACATTCGTCGTCGCCTGGAACTGTATCCAGAATATAAAGCTGGCCGTAAACCAGCTCCACCAGATTTTTATGATCAAATTCCGGTATTGCACGAGCTGCTTGAAGCTTTTGGTTGGCCGTTATATGAAATGGACGACTATGAAGCTGATGATATTTTAGGGACGCTAGCGGTTCAGGCTTCTGCTCAAGGCATTGAAACTATGCTTATTACTTCAGATCTCGATATGCTCCAACTCGTTAACGAGCATGTCCATGTCTATGCGCTTAAAACCGGTTTTAGTAATATTGAACTCTACAGTCCAGCTACGTTCGAGACTAAATATGGCATTAGCGTAAAACAATTTGTTGACTACAAAGCATTGGTGGGTGATAGCTCAGATAACATTCCTGGCGTGGCTGGCGTTGGGCCTGTGGCTGCACGCAAGTTACTGGGTGAATACAAAACACTTGATGGTATCTATGAAAATATAGATCTTATTTCTGGTAAAACCCACAAACAATTGGTTGAGCACAAAGACATGGCATATCTATCACATAAGTTAGCTGAAATCTGGACCGACGCCCCACTTAAACTTGACCTCCATGAAGTGGACGGCAGTAAATGTCAGCCCGAAAAATTGCTAAGTTTGCTCGAAAAGCTCGAGTTTAAGAGCCTGGCTCGGCAGCTGCCCCAAATTATGCAGGTAGCAGTTGCAGAGCATCAGGAGCGTACCGGTACACCTGTCTTTAAGGCCGGTAAAAATATCATTATTGATAGCAACGCCAAACTGGTTGACCTTAAATTGCCAGCATCAGAACATCTCTATATCCATAGTCGTTCAGCTGGCAAGCACGGTCGTGATCCCCAGGTGCTCATATTGAGCACAAATGGCAAAACGGTCTATACCATTGATCTAACTAAAGTTGATAGTTCACTGATCGCAGAACATTTCACTGGTGTCAGTCCACTCGTTGGCTATGATCTTAAAAACACACTGAAAGTTTTAATTGAGCTTGGAGTAACCGAATTGCCGACAGTAGGGCACGACGTACTTATTGGCTCCTTCCTTATAAATTCACTTCGCCGTGAACAGTCTTTGACCGAGCTTACACAAGCTGACCTTGGCTATGACGGTTCGCCGTTCGAGGATCTAGACTCGGAGGAGCTTACTGCTCGTGCGCCTGAATTCATTGCTGCCATTCGTGCTCTCTATCAAGGTCAGGTTAAACAGCTCGCCGATATGCCCAAGTTGCCCGAACTTGCCCGAACTGTTGAGTGGCCAGTTATTCCAGTATTGGCACGTATGGAATATCAAGGGATCCAGCTCGATAGCCATTATTTAGAAGAATTTTCGAATGAGATATCTGCTATGATTACCGATCTAGAAAAGCAAATCTACGATCATGCCGGCAAGGAGTTCAATATTGCGAGTCCATCGCAGTTAGCCGACATCTTGTTCGAAACCATGCAGTTGCCGACCAAGGGGATCAAGAAGGGTAAGAGCGGCTACAGTACTGCAGCATCTGAGCTTGATAAGTTGCGGGCTGTCCATCCAATTATTGATCTCATTACTCACTTCCGTGAGGTCACCAAGCTCAAAAACACGTACGTTGATACGCTACCAAAGCTTGCCGATGGTCATTCACGGGTTCACACTACATTTAACCTCACGGTTGCTCAGACGGGTCGTCTGAGTAGCGTTGACCCTAACTTACAGAACATTCCCGTCCGTACGCCGCTAGGTAAGCGTATCCGTACAGCATTCGTTGCCGGTAAGGGCAAGATGTTAGTAAGCGCTGATTATAGCCAGTTTGAGCTGCGTCTCGCAGCTGCTATGAGTGGCGACCAGCCAATGGTTGATATGTTTAATCGTGGTGCTGATATCCACGTTACGACAGCTGCACAAATTTATGGTCGTGAGCTTGAAGATGTCACGAAACAAATGCGTTCAGCGGCTAAAACCGTCAACTTTGGTGTCTTGTACGGTATGAGCCCGCATGGCTTGAGTGTTGCCACGGGCATGAATATGGAGCAGGCAAAACACTTTATTGATGAATACTTTAAGCTACGTGCGCCACTACTGGCGTATCTTGATAGCCTCAAAGAGCAGGCTCGTACTGAGGGCTATGTCGAAACACTGTTTGGCCGTCGTCGTCCTATGCCTGATATTAAATCCAGCAACTTCATGGTGCGTAGTGGTGCTGAGCGAGCGGCTATGAATATGCCTATCCAGGGGACTGAAGCTGACCTTATGAAGCTTGCCATGATTGCAGTCGATAAAGAGTTGGCGAGTATCTCAAGTGCACATCAGCTGCTCCAGATCCATGACTCTATATTGGTTGAATGCGACGAAGCGGATGCCGCACAGGTTGCTCAAATTCTAAAAAGTACCATGGAGGCAATTGGCCCAGATCTATCAGTTAAACTTCTCGTAGAAGTCTCCACTGGTAAAAACTGGGGTGAGCTTTAGCCCTATGCCAAAAAACTATAATAAACTTGTTCGCGATAAAATCCCTGCAATTATTGCCGGGAAAGGTGGTAGTGCTACAACCCATGTACTGGATGATTCAGAATATTTGCAAGCGCTCGTTGCCAAACTAGCCGAAGAATGCGCTGAATTTACTGAAGCGCTAACCTTGGAAGAACTTGCCGATGTCCAAGAGGTGGTGCTAGCCTTGGCGGATACTCTTGCTACCCGCACGGAACTTGAGCAGACCCGTGCCGCTAAAGCGAAAGCACGAGGCGCGTTTACTCAAAAAATCTTCCTCGAATCCACAGACTGAGCATTAGGAATATAAGTTGCCATAACCGCTTATTTGTGATACAATAAGTAACCGTTATGGATATACGGAGTGCAATTCGACCAATTCTTGCCGGGCTTGTGGGCCTTGGTGTATTGGCTTTGTTTATCATCGTCTTTGTAAAACTATTGACTGGGCACGGTGCTACCCCTGTTAAACAGATTGATATCACCCAATATTCAGGCACTGAAGCTGTTGCTAGTTTGCTTATAGACTCCCCAACAGTGATCGATCAAAACCACTATCAGCTGGAAATTAACGTTGGAGCTACTCGGAACGAAGTCAAAGTCATTAAAGGTTATCAAGGTCAGGTTATCTCTGACCACACATATCCTAGTAACAGTGATGCCTACGCTACTTTCTTACAGGCAGAGAAGTTGCTGAACTTTGCCAAGGGCCAAACTAGTAACATCGATTACCGTGGCTACTGTCCAACGGGTGACCGCTACATTTACAGTTTTAATGATGGTCAGTCTGACCTCTTCAAATTCTGGTCAACCAGCTGTGGTCGTAGTGGTACGTTCCTAGGCTCTCCGCAGGCAGTACGCCAACTATTTGAGCGCCAAATTCCTTCAGACGACTTGAACGACATTATTGCTCCTTACGACTTCACGCTCTAGAATCTCTGCTACAATAGCCTGATATGGCGAAAGCAATCATTTTTGATCTGTATGGTGTATTGGCATTGAACGGATGGCAGGCATTCAAAGAACTTCACTTTAGCGATCGTCTTGACGTTTGGGAACAGGTTTTCGAGCTTGGTAAGCAGGTTGATGCCGGTTTTAAGAGCTATGATGATTTAGTACAATTCACGGCCGAGCAAGCTGGTCAACCCGTGTCTATGGTACGACATCAGCTGGAGCACACCGTTGCTAACGAACCACTGCTTGAATATATTCGCACTGAGCTTAAACCGAAATATAAAATTGGTATCTTAAGCAATGCGGGTAACAATGTAGTCGAGCGCATATTTACTGCGGAGGTTCAGACCTTGTTTGATGCAATTGTGCTTTCTCATCATGTAGGCTTAACGAAGCCTCATGTCGCAATGTATCAGACCATATCAGATCGACTAGGGGTTGAGCCGGCTGACTGCTTATTTATTGATGATCAAGAGCGCCATGTGACTGGTGCACGAGATGCGGGTATGCAGGCGCTTGTATATACTGATCTTGCGGATCTACGACGACAGCTTCAAGGCTTACTGTAACTGGTCTAACCGACTCGTAATAAGATTCGCTTATCGGTGCCCGAGGCGGTTTGTAATTTCGGTAGGTTAAGACGGAGTGAGCCAATTAGTGCGGCGCTTCGCGCGGAAATCACAATCGCATGCTGTTGTACGGTAACACGTACTTCCACGTCATAATATCTACGCACATATTCTTTGATTGCCCGAACCTCGGGTGGTTCGTCGAAGTTTTTGCGGCGCAGTATTTCACTCAAATCATCCATAGCTTTAAAGTATAGCTTAAAAGATGAACATGGGTGGCCTGTTACAATAAAAGTATGCCAGAATTACCAGAGGTAGAAACAGTTCGAGTCGGACTGAATGAATTATTACCAGGCCGTATAATTACGGCCGTTGTCGCCAATAATGAAAAATCCTTCCCTAATGCACCGAGCGATGTAAACGCCTTTTTGATAAGTAGCTCAGTTGTGGCCGTGCGCCGCAGGGCGAAAGTGCTCCTTATCGACCTGAGTAGTGAATACACACTAGTAATTCATTTGAAGATGACTGGTCAGCTTGTGTTCGTGGCGTCGACAGTACGATTTGGAGCTGGTCATCCGAATGACAGCTTAGTGCATGATTTGCCCGACAAATCTACTCGTGTTGAATTTACGTTTCAAGATGGTAGTAAATTATTCTTTAATGACCAGCGTAAGTTTGGTTGGGTGAAGCTAATGCCTAGCAGCGAGGTGATGAACATAGATTTTATGCGCAAAGTTGGCCCAGAGCCACTAGCTACAGATTTTACGAGCGACGTACTATGGGAGCGCCTACAACGGCGCAAGAATACCACCATAAAGGCGGCGTTACTCGACCAAACGGTCCTCGCTGGGATTGGCAATATCTATGCCGATGAATCGCTATGGGGCGCAAAAGTTCATCCAGCTCGCCGCGTTAAAGATGTATCGCGCACTGAAGTAGAACGCTTGTTTACTGAAATCCAATATGTGCTTAACTTGTCGATCCAAAAGGGCGGCAGCAGCAATCATACCTATGTTAATGCTGAAGGCAAAAAGGGGAGTTATATGAGTTTCGCACGCGTTTTTCGACGTGAAGGTCAAGCCTGCCCGCGGTGTGGAACGATTATTCTAAAAACCAAAGTTGCCGGTCGCGGAACTCATTTTTGTCCTCACTGCCAAGAATCGTAAAGCTCCTAGAGCTTTTTGAGTAAATGAATGACCTCATTTACGTTTTTGAGCCGGTAGTTAGCCGCAGTCTGTCCGCGTCCAACTTTCACGCTATAGCTGCTTGGTGGCAGGGCTTTAAACATATCTTCGTCAGTCACATCGTCACCCATAGCTAGAATAAAGTCATGGTCGTGAATCAGCCACTCCTGGGCGGCACGACCTTTGCTGATATCACGAGGATGTACTTCAAGTACCTTATGGCCATCCTTAGCAATCAATTTATATCGTTTTAAGATAGGCTTTAGCAAGCGCCTGATAGCTACCAAATTTTTTTGCGCGTGATACGGACTAGCGGCACGGTAGTGCCAGACTAGTGCAGTATCTTTTTGCTCGACTAACGAACCCGGTACTGCGACCGTGTAGTAGTTGAATAAATCTTTGACCTGGTTATACCAAGCGGGATCTCCTTGTGTAGTTCGATGCCAATTTTTACCACCTTTGCGCCTAAAGAATGCGCCGTGTTCAGCGGCGAGTGCTAGGGATAAATCTCCAAACCATGAGGCCAAATCTTGCTTGCTGCGACCGCTTATTATCACAACCTCATTGGCCGGTTCATCACCTAGGGACTTGAGCAATTTTAGTAGTTGCGCCGTTGGTTTTGCCGCAGCTGGGTCTTTAACAAATTCCCGTAACACTCCATCGTAGTCGAGCAATAGTAGCCGCTTGGTGGCTTGCTGGTAGCTGCTCTGCAGCTCCGCAATACGCTTTTCGCTCAAAGCGTGAGTTGGTATCTGTGCGACACTTAAAGGTTGCTGGAGTGTGTCCATAAAGCTCGTTGCCCAAGCTTGTACGGTGAACTCTTTGATGTGGTGTTGCATGCGGGTGGCCCGCAGGCGCAAATCACGCTTCGGCAGGTATAAGGCTTGTCGTAAGCCTTTTACGAGAGTCTCGGGATGGTGGGGGTTCACTTGAATGGCGTCTCGCAACTCTTCAGCGGCACCAGCTGTTTCGCTTAGAATGAGCACGCCATTATTTTTTGGTTTGCTCGCTAAGAATTCTTTGGCTACTAAATTCATGCCGTCGCGTAGGGGTGCGATAAAAGCAATGTCGGCTAGATGGTAGTAGAGCATTACCATCTCAAGCGGTACGGATTCATACTTAAAGTCTACTGGCTGCCAATCTTTAGTACTGAAATCGGCCGTAATATCAGCCAAAAGCTTATCCAACTTCTGTTTAAGCGCTTTGTACTCACTAATATCCGTACGCGATGGGGCTACGATCATGATCATCGTTATAGTGCCACGTAACTTCGGGTTTCGTTTGAGTAATTCGTAATAAGCTTGCAACCGTTCAATCAGACCTTTGGATGGGTCGAGTCGATCCACGGTTAAGATAATTTTTTGGCCACGATACTCACGACGTAACTTCCGTAGTGCTTTTCGGCTTGCAGGTTCTTTGAGGGCTTCTGCAAATCTATTGTAGTCAATCCCCATCGGGAACTCTGAGATGCGCACCGCACGGCCTTGGTATTCAACGTAGTCTTTGTGCCGGCCGCTTGCGAGTAATAGGTCACATGCATTGAGGAAGTTGCGACTATAACCAGTGGTATGAAACCCGGCTAAGTCAGCGCCCAGGACTCCACGTAGCAGATGCTTGGCTTCAGGAAGTTGCTGCAGAGCTGTATCGGCCGGGAAGGGGATATGCAAAAAATAGCCAATATTGTCGTGACGGTTCGCTTGGCGAATGAGCTCAGGTACAAGCAGTAGCTGATAGTCGTGTATCCATACCGTACTGCCGGGTTTGCTGAGCCGTAGCGCTTCTTCAGCGAATTGCTGGTTAACTTGTTCGTACGCTGACCACCAACCTCTTTTAGCTGGTTTGACGGTCAGATCGTGAAATAGGGGCCACAGCACACTGTTGCTGTAGCCATTGTAGTAATCTTCGATCTGTTTCTGCGATAAGAAAACGGGATAACAATGGTGTTTTTTAAGTTCGCGGGTAATACGACCGCGATCAGACTCGGTCAGGTCTTCGTCTGCGATACCAGGCCAACCAACCCAAACCGTGCCTCGACGTTTTGTGTATGCCGAAAGGCCCGTGGCAAGCCCACCGATGCTCGGAGAAAACTCCAACTTGCCATTCAGTTTTTTAACGCTGATTGGCAAGCGGTTCGATATGATCACCAAATTTCCCATGCCTACATCGTTTTACCATAGCTAGGCGAAAAATGAAACGATATTGCTTACAGCTTAGGGTACGTTACCTCGGTGATAAGATGGTATCATACCAACATGATTACGACGCTTACTGGCGAAAATGAAACCTTGCGAGCGCAAATGCAGCGACAGATTATTGAAACCTTTGTAACTGCCTATAGTGATATGGGCCTAGAGCGTATTGATGGCGAAGAGGCTACCTACGAACATATGCACGAGGCGGTACAAAGTTTGCCGTTTTTGGCTACACGTAAGCTGGTAGTGCTTCGATCTCCGAGTGCGAATAAAGATTTTGTAGAGTCGTTTGAACAGTTCTTGCATGATGTGGCAGAAACTAATGACGTGCTGATCATAGAGCCCAAATTAGACAAAAGACTTGGCTATTACAAACGTCTCAAAAAGGATACAGACTTTAAGGAACTCAAGGTACTTGATGCTCCGGCATTGGCTGCATTTGCAGTGCAGTACGTTAAGAGACAGGGGGGTACCCTCAGCTCTGGTGAGGCTCGACTGCTTATAGAGCGAGTAGGTGATAATCAGCTGATCATCCAGCACGAGCTCGACAAGCTCCTGGCGTATGATCCCGCTATCTCTAGGGAGACCATTGAATTATTAACCGAGCGCACACCTGCTAGTAGCATTTTTGAATTGCTTGATGCCGCGTTTGCCGGCGACATAAAGCGGGCAATGGCTCTCTATCACGAGCAGCGGGCGCTCCGAGTCGAACCACAGCAGATCCTCGCTATGCTGGTGTGGCAGCTTCATATCTTGGCTATTACTGCAACCGCCGGTAATCGGAGTGCTGATGAAATCGCAGGACAGGCAAAAATTAGTCCGTTTACCGTACGCAAGAGTTTACCTCTTGCGCGCAGAATTGGTGCGGTCAGACTGAAGCGCCTTATAACCAGTTTGCGAGAGTTTGACATTCGACTTAAAAGTGAGCCAATCAACGCAGATGAAGTAGTCCAGTACTACTTACTGAACGTCGCCCACTAAGCAACTACTCTTGCATAATTAACAAGCTTATGCTTATATATATGCAATGGAAACACTCACCCCACCAAAAAAAGAAAACATACAACCTGAAAATAACGTTGAAGTTCATGTGGATGGAATGCCTGTAGCGTACCGTCAGAATGCCGGTGCTCGAAGGACAGAATATACTGGTGATACTTCAACTGCGATTGATGGGGGAGAACCTGGAGTAGAAAATAGTCTAGGTAGCTTTGAAATGGGTGACATTTCGTTGCCGGTTGTGGCAAAGTTCACCGTAGAGAATAAACCCCAACCCTACATGAAGGATGCAGCTCAGGACTCAGAATTTTTAGTTGTGGATATCCGTGGTCTTGGTCTTTCAGATTCCCTTGGAAGCTCAGTGGGCGGATTCAAAGCGTCTGTAGATGCAGCACGGCGCTTTGGCGGGGCTAATCAATCTGATGATGCTCCACAGTTTGCACTCGTAGACCTAACGAGTATCCAACGCCATAGCCGTGAAGGTGGCAGCACGTTCTCGATTAGTACTATTTCCCGTAATCCAGAAAACCCAACGGTGATTAGACGCGACCATACGCTTCACGGTGAAGCAACAGTCGACAGTCTGTCGGCTCTCGGGATGGGGGAAAGTAATGTTACGGTAACTAGTGATGAAAATGGCAAGCTCATAGTCTCTATGGCTCAGGAATCAAATAATCCTATCCAAGTTGATGCCACAAATGAACTACTCAACCAATACGAGCCACAGTATGTTCAGTCCGAACGGGATCGCACGAAGGCAGGACGATTGTATTGGGAAAAGAAGATGCTCGGTGAGTCAGCGATGCATGGTCTATTTACCTCTGAAACCTTCAGTCACTACAAGGCGGCCTATGACCAGCTTAACGGTGATACTGACTTCTGGACTCGCGCGGGTAGCTCCGACTTCAACCATCCCACCAATGATGAAACTTATAGCACGCACGATACCATGTCGAATATGAAAACCGCGGAAGCTACCAATAAAGGCCCACTGCAAACGGCTGAAGATGTACGAAATCGAATTGCTGATATGCGCCAGGCTAACATATCTGACAAGGAGATTAAGAAGACTCTTCTGAAAGAGGTGCACCCCGACTTCAACCCAGGTGTTAACCCCGATCTCGCGAAAACTGTGACAAGCGAGTTTCGCCCCCAACCTCAAGAATATCGAAACGAAACCACTGAACCCGCTTCAGAAACTGCAGCGCCATTTGAGCCAGCAGCTTCGACTTCAAACAGGGAAGCAACTACAACCCCAACGGTGTCAGCGGAGGTAGTTCCAGTGTCGACCTCAGCTCAAGCGCCCCAAGCCCAGTCAAGCTCAAGTGACTTTACCCAAGCGGCTTAGGTAAAAGCGCTAAATAAAAATACCCCGCAATCTGCGGGGTATTTTTATTTAGTCTAAAGGGACTATTTAGCAGCTTTTTTAGCGGCAGGTTTCTTGGCAGCTGGTTTTTTAGCAACTGTCTTTTTTGGAGCAGCCTTAGCTTTAGGTGCGGCAGTCTTTGCTTTTGTAGCAGGAGCTACGGCAGCAGCCTTAGCGGCACGAGCAACTTGTGACTTTTTTCGGGCAACTTTGTTCTTGTGCATTACGCCTTTTTTGCCGGCTTTGTCGAGTTCGCTTTGAACCTTGTTAAAAGCGGTGCTTGAGGTTTTCTTGTCGCCACCAGTTAGAGCTTTACCGAAAGCTTTAACTGCGGTCTTGAGTGAGCGCTTAGTTTTGCTGTTACGTACAGCGGCTTTGTTAGAAACTTTTACGCGCTTTTTTGCTGATTTGATGATGGGCATTCGAAGATGGTCCTTTTACGTTGTATCGGCTTAACTATACCGTTAAATGTATCTGTTGTAAAGGGTGCTCGATAAAGTACTCGACAGTAGCTAGTAGCATGTGATAATATGCCGACAAACGTAAGCACTTAAAGTAGGCTAAAAACTATCGACGTATGGATCAGCAAAAACAAAAACTAATCGAACGCATCAACCAAGCCCAGAACATTCTGGTGACGGTGAGTGCAAACCCTACGGTCGACCAACTCTCTGCTGCAATCGGTCTTACCTTGGCGCTTAATAAGCTTGATAAGCATGGCACAGCGGTGTTTAGCGGACAGGTCCCAAGTACAATTGATTTCTTGCAGCCAGAAGCTACTCTCGAGAAAAACACTGACTCTCTACGCGATTTTATAATTGCATTGGATAAATCAAAGGCAGATAAACTTCGCTACAAAGTCGAAGACCAAGTGGTGCGTATATTTATTACGCCTTACAAGACATCTCTTTCACAAAAGGATCTTGATTTTAGCCAAGGTGATTTCAACGTTGACGTTGTAATAGCACTTGGCGTGACAGAACAGACGGAACTCGATAGCGCTATCACAGCGCATGGCCGTATTTTACATGATGCCACCGTTGCCTGCGTAAGCACGGTTGGACAGGGAAGACTGGGAACTATCAACTGGGTTGATCCTTCTGCTAGTAGCCTGAGTGAAATGGCGGCTGCATTGACTGATGGGCTCGACAAGAAGCTGATGGATAATCAGATTGCTACGGCTTTCTTGACGGGTATTGTCGCTAGCACTGAGCGCTTCCGTAATGATAAGACTAGCCCACGTACTATGAGCGTGAGTGCGCTTTTGATGGCAGCAGGCGCTAACCAGCAACTGATTGCCACTGAGCTTGAGGCGCCGGTCGCCCCAGTAGTTCAAACCTCACCTTACGAAGCACAGCCTGTACCTGACCAGGAACCTATTCCTGAACCGGTTAAAAAAGCAGAGCCTGGGGTCCTGGAGATTGAACACGACCACGAGCCGGCACCACCAGTGACACCTGAATCGAACAATACTGAGCCAATGCAGCACCAGATTCAAGTTGATGAAGATGGCCAACTTATAACAGAGGGCTCTCAAGAATCACTCCCGGAGATATCACGAGTACGAGGAGTTGGTACAGACGGCACACCTACGGCTGCTAAAGAAAGCGAAGTAACGCATGGACGCTTGGATACGCCACCTCTCATGGGTGATACCGGTCTAACAGCTAACACTGAGCCAGAAAAACTTGATCCGGCAACTGAGGAATTAACACTTCCAGCTCTTGATGCTCCATTACTTACCCACAATGCCAACGTTTTGCCACCAGCCCCAATGCCTGCTAAGCCAACTGAGGAAGACCTATTTATTCCACAGGAACCACTACCACCAGTGCCATCCTCAGCACTTAATCAGCCTGTGTCACCAGAGCCAGTCTTTTCGGCTCAGCCTGCGGTTAGTTTACCTCCACTACCACCAGCCTTTGCTCCAGCTCCTCAGCCAACTCCTTCAGTGCCTGCATTTAACCCACCGGCCTTCGCGCCGGATAGCACGCTTAGTGACATTGAAAAATCGATTGGCAGCCCACATGTTCAGCAAGTTTCTCCTGCTGCCGACGTAGATAGTGCCCGTAATGCAGTAGAAGCAGCGTTTGCGAGTCCTGCTGCCACAACAAGTGCGCCTGAACCAATCGCCGCTCTCAATGCGCAACCCTTGGGAGGTGCATTGCACCAACAGCCCCCAGTTGCTAATACTGGTTTTAGCGAACCTACTCCAGGCAACACTCCAGCCGACGATACTCTCGATATGCCTTTGCCATCAAATCCGTTTGGTCCGGGTCAGCAAGCTTTTGTACCACCAGCTCCTCAGCCAACCTCGCCTAGTGCCTTTCCCGGTGTGATGCCTCAGCAAACAGGCGTGTCCAGTGCTCAAACGCCTCCACCACCGGTTCCTCCTCCTATGTTGCCTCCAATCCAGTAGTACGATCTGTTACAATAGCGCCTGATGCAAGGAATACTACTCGTCAATAAACCATCCGGCTGGACTAGTTTTGATGTGGTTAATTATGTGCGCAGAATTGTTGCCAAGCACGAAGGTAAGAAGCCGAAGAACACCAAAGTTGGTCATACCGGTACGTTAGACCCACTGGCTACCGGTTTATTAGTGCTACTCGTGGGGAAAGAATACACTCGCAAAGCCACTGAACTGACCAAGCTTGATAAAACCTACGAAGTTACCATGAAGCTTGGATTTATGAGTACAACAGGTGATGAAGAAGGTGAAAAGACTACTGTCTCTGATAGTGTTCCGACGGAATCGGACATTGTTGTCGCACTTGCGCAGTTCGAAGGTGAGATTATGCAGGTTCCACCGGCTTTTTCAGCTATGAAAATCAACGGGCAACGGGCATACAAGCTTGCTCGTGAAGGTAAGAGTGTGGAGCTCGAAGCTAGGCCAGTCAAGATTTATAAGAATACGTTCATCAGCTATGACTATCCATATGTGAAGTTCACGAGTGATGTTGGCAGTGGGACTTATATACGTAGCCTAGTTGAGGATTTGGGAAAAACACTTAACACGGGTGCCTATATGTCGGATTTACGACGTACCAAGGTAGGGAAGTACGACATAGCGGATGCTGTAGTGGTAGAAGGCTTAGACGAAGAGAAAATTGCCACTTCATTACAGTCGTAGCCGTGTAACCACCTCTGTTATATGATTGACAAAATAGATATTTTGTAGTAATATATAAAACACTTCATAGAGTTATAGAATTCTGAAGCACTTTGACAGAGTAGGGTTATATGATCCGAGGAATTGTACTCAGTGAATGTTCACTCAAGAATATTTGATGAGTACAATTCCTCATCCGACCACCACACCCCTATGGAGTTACCGTGATAGAGACCCTCGTACCTACGCCTATCCAGCCTGTCGCAATGCGGCTACGGCCTGCAGGAAAGCATCATTTTGGTGTTGAGCCTCCTGCCTACTTGGACATCAAGCATCTCGGTTACCCGTACATGGCTCTGTCCGTGTTCAAGATGAACAGGCCTACGAGTGGCTTCTCACGTACGAAGTATCGCGAGCACCTCAGGAAGGAGCTCTCGCAGCTCGTTGAGGCTACCCACTGGCTGGAACGCAAACTCGAGGGATGGAAGAAGCACAGCTCCCAGACGGCACCGGTACTCATTGCACAGGCTGAGGACTTGCTTCGCTACATGAAGCAAGAGCCGGGTTCTCCCGAGCTGCATGCGCTGCGCGATTGCATTGTTGCATGGAAGCCCGCTACCTCACGGAAGCCCAAGCGCATACAACTCGCGCTGCTCATGAACTACGCCATTGAGCTGGTTCGCTACTTCGATTCACTCGATGAGGAGGAGTACGACCAGCATGCCATGTACGGTGATCTTCTGATCGCAGACATTGCTGAGCGGCTGGGTATCACGTTCGATCAACTGACGGCACGTCTGGAAAGCCTGACCGGCAAGCGCTGAGCGCCTGCTTCAAGGCTGGTGGTCTGATCGGGGTCAGTGAAGTGTGCGGTCGCGGCAGCGTCCAACTGGTCGCCGTCGCGCCCGCACCTTCCTGAAATCTAAACCCTACTCTGTCACTCCACCTATGCACTGAAATGCTTCAGTATGTAGGCGGGGGATAATGATATGAATTTCATTTACATATATTGTCTGTATAAAATGAAGCCCCCACTTGCGTTATAAGGGGTGGAACTGGTATAATCGTTGCTAACGCCATCGATATTAAATCTCTAAACCTTACAAGATTGGAATTGAATGATCTCAACAGAAAAGAAAACGACCATCGTTAAAGACCTACAGGCAAGCAAGACTGACACCGGTAGTGCAGCCGTACAGGTTGGTATTTTTACCGAACGTATCAAAGAATTAACTGGTCATCTACAAGTTAACAAGAAAGACTTCATGGCTCGCCGTGGCTTGCTTCAGTTGGTTGGCAAGCGTAAGCGCCTACTTCAGTACATTGCTGCTAAAGACGGTCAGGCTTATTTGGATCTTATCAAGAAACTTGGTATTCGCCGCTAGTCTACTTGTGCGTAGACCGGTTGTCTCGAATAATTCTCGAGACAACAAGCTTGTGCACATTAATAAGTTCTTGTATTTCACGCGGGTAGGGACCAGATATATAGCTCGTCACACCAACGCACAAGCCTTCGGGCCGTATATTTGCACTCCGCTCGGGTAAAATAAAGAACAGAAAGGTTTGGTCAAAATATGAGCCAAACAAACAATAATATTACCGTCAACCCATTTGGGAAAGACGTTATTCGGGTTGAAACTGAGCTTTGCGGCCGAAAGCTAACCCTTGAGGTTAACCGCCTTGGATTCCGTACAACTGCCAGCGTGCTGGTGACTTACGGCGAGACTGTCGTACTTGGTACGGCTATGCTTGGCAATGTTATTCCAGGGATGGACTATTTCCCGCTAAGCATTGATTATGAAGAAAAATTCTACGCTGCTGGCAAGATTAGCGGTAGTCGTTTTATAAAGCGTGAAGGCCGACCAAGCGATGAAGCAATTCTAATTGGTCGCTTGATTGATCGCCCAATTCGTCCACTCTGGCCAAAGGGTTATCGTAACGAAGTACAGGGTGTTGCAAGCGTGCTGAGTATGGACCCGTCATTCCGTCCGGATATGATCGCTATGATTGCCATGAGCACGGCATTTATGCTGACAGGTGCACCATTTGACGGCCCTGTAGCGGGCTTGCGTGTAGGTATTGATGAATCAGGCGCCTACCAAGCGTTTATGAGTGCCAAAGAGCTCGCAGAAAGCAAACTTGATCTAGTGGTTGCCGGTACTGATGGCAAAGTCATGATGGTTGAAGCCGGAGCTAAAGAAGCAACCGAAGAAGAAGTGATTG
>CAZBLZ010000001.1:56765-63148 GCA_964493045.1 uncultured Candidatus Saccharibacteria bacterium | reverse complement strand
AAAGTCATGATGGTTGAAGCCGGAGCTAAAGAAGCAACCGAAGAAGAAGTGATTGGCGCTATGGAATTTGCGGTTAAAGCAATCCAGCCTGCACTCGATATCCAGCATGAACTGGTCAAAAAAGTTGGTGTAACTGCCCAGGAATACACCCTGAACTTGCCAGATGAGGCGAAGCAGAAGGAAGTTGACGCTTGGGTTGAAGGCAAGCTTGGTGCCGATCTACGTGCACCATACCCAGAGCGAAACGAATTGGTTGCAACGCTTAAGAGTCAGATGCACGACGAATTTGCTGCTAAAGTCGGTGAAGCAGAATATAAAGAGCAGCGTGGTGAATATGATGAGGCTCTGCAGTTAGCTATCCACAAAGATGTCCGCAAGGGTATTGTGAAGGATGGTATTCGTCCAGACGGCCGTAAGCTTGAGGAAATTCGCACTCTGAGTAGTGAAGTGGGGATATTACCTCGAACGCATGGTTCCAGTATCTTTACTCGCGGTATGACTCAGGCTATGAATATTGTGACGTTAGCACCACTAAGCTATGCACAGCTTGTGGATACTATGGAGACAAGTGACGGCGAACGCCGTTACATGCACCACTACAATGCGCCTGGTTACACGGTTGGTGAAGTTCGCCGACTTGGTAGTCCAGGTCGTCGTGAGATTGGTCACGGTTACCTTGCAGAGCGTGCGCTGATGGGTGTATTTCCAAGTGAAGCAGAATTCCCATACGCAGTACGTTCAGTAACTGAAATCATGAGCCAGAACGGTTCAACTAGTATGGCTGCGACTTGCTCGAGCTGCTTGGCTCTTATGGATGCCGGTGTGCCACTGAAGCGACCAGTCAGTGGTATTGCAATGGGTCTGATGGTAGATGGTGACAACGCCTATGTCCTAAGTGACATTGCTGACGCCGAAGACTTTGCTGGTGATATGGACTTTAAGGTTACCGGTACGACTGAAGGTATCACAGCATTGCAGATGGACATGAAGGTTCACGGCTTGCCAGTTGAGACGCTCAAGAGAGCGCTCCAACAGGGTAAAGAAGGCCGAGCATTTATCTTAGACCACATGCTAAAGACTCTTGCCGAACCACGTAAGGAACTAAGTCCATATGCGCCACGTGTTGAAAGCATTACGATTAACCCTGATAAGATCCGTGAAGTGATCGGTAAGGGCGGCGAGACCATTCAAAAGATTACCGCTGAGACTAATACAGAGATCGACATTAAAGATGATGGTACGATTATGATCTCAAGCCCAGACAAGACACATATTGATGCAGCAATTCAGTGGATTAAGAGCATTACTGAAGACCCTGAAGTTGGCTCAATCTACTACGACAAGCCAGTCGTTAGCGTGCTTGATTTCGGTGCATTTGTGCAGATTTTGCCAGGAAAAGATGGCTTGGTTCACGTTTCGGAGATCTCCGAAGAACGCACTGAAAAACCAAGTGACAAGCTCAAAGAAGGTGACAAAGTTACTGTAAAATTAGTTGCCATTGATGACCGTGGTCGCTTACAGCTTAGTATGAAGGCTGCTAAGCGTGAATTAGAGGGTAAGAAATAGCATCATGATTTTGCAAGCTATCGACAAGTTCCATAAAACCAGGGCAGGCTATCTGGTTTTTGGACTTGTTGAGCTTGCACTTGCTGCTGTGGTTGCAAATGCAGCCTTTGATAGCGGCAACCTATGGCAGTGGACGGTGGTGTTCGTAGGTTTGTTCGGCTTTGCACAGAATATCGCTAGGGCAATAGTGGTGCATACAAAATGAGTGATGCAAATACAAACCAGAAGTTGCTCGATGAACTGAAAGCTCGTATTGAGGCCGCTGATATAACGCCCGAACTCAAAGAATATGCAACGCAACTAGTATTTGCAGATGGTAGCCCAACGGCCGATATCGTATTTATCGGTGAGGCGCCTGGTAAAAATGAAGACCTGCAGGGGAAGCCATTCGTGGGCGCTAGCGGTAAGTTTTTGAGCGAGATGCTAGAGATGATCGGCTTGAAGCGAGAAGCTATCTATATAACTAACATCGTGAAATATCGACCACCAAATAATCGTGATCCGTTGCCTGAAGAAAAGCGTGTTTTCCTGCCATTTTTGCAGGAGCAGCTCGATATAATTAAACCTAAATTGATTGTCACCCTAGGCAGGCACAGCATGGATGTGTTGCTGCCCGGGCTGAAAATCAGCCAAGTGCATGGTGAGCCACAACGGTATAAAGGCCAGGTATATTTGCCGCTTTTCCACCCGGCCGCTGCACTATATAACGGCGGGATGCGCCAAACGCTTATAGATGATTTTGCGCTTATCCCCCTGATTTTAAAGAAAATATAACTTATTTCTGAACATAAGAAAGGAAATAATATGGAAAATAAACCAACTGGCGAGGCTAAGCCTCCAAGACAAAACAATCGAGGCAACGGTAGCCGTGGTCGCGGTGGTCGCCCAAATGGAGGCAATCAGAATGGCCAGAGCAATCAAGCTCAGAACGGTGAGAAGCGCAGTGGCGTGAGCCGCGGCGCGGCTGTACGTGCTATGAAGCGTACACAAATGGATGCACAACGCATCGCTAACCAATATCAGGCAGCGCCGACCGATGAAAAGCGTCGACCAAACTTTATCGATGACAGTCCACGCCTCAAGATTATCGGTCTTGGCGGTATGGATGGCGGTGGTAGTAAGAACATGATCCTCGTTGAATATGTGAACGATGCAGTTATTCTTGACTGTGGTAACGATCTTGGTGTTGACCTTCCGGGCATCAACTACGGCATTGCTGACACGGCCTACCTAGACAGCATTCGTCACAAGCTACGTGCGTATGTTATTACACACGGTCACCTCGATCACATTGGTGGCTTGCCACACATTGTACCGAAGTTCCCAGCACCAATTTATGGTTCTAAATTTACCATCGGTCGTGTAGAGGAGATTTTTGAGAACTTCGGTTTGCCTATGCCAGACGGCTTTGAGTTGCAAACCGTAACTATGAACGAGAACACACATGAACGATTAAAAGTCGGCGAATTTTACGTTGAACTCGTTCGTATTACACACTCAATTCCAGGCTCAACCTGTATCGTACTTGATACCCCGGTTGGTAGAATTATCAACACTGGTGACTTCCGCTTTGACCCCAATCCACTTGACCACGAACGTAGTGACATTGAACGGCTTGCAGAGCTTGGCAATGAAGGTGTTCTAGCGCTCCTAAGCGAATCGACTACCGTTGAGCGCATGGGTCGTACGCCATCTGAGAGCACCATTGAACAGAGCTTTATTGACATCATGAATCAGGCGCCAGGCCGTATCTTCGTTGGTTTGTTTAGTACTAACATGAACCGTGTTCAGATGATCGTGAACGCAGCTGTGCACCACAACAAGAAAGTAGCCATGGACGGTCGCAGTATGGTCAGTACCTTAGAGATGGCTGTACGTAACGGATTCATGAAGATTCCAAAAGGTACCTTTGTACCAATCGCTAGCGCTGCCAACATGAAAGACGACGAGCTTGTCGTCGTGTGTACTGGTAGTCAGGGCGAGCCAAGCTCAGCACTTCAGCGCATGGCAAATGGTGAACACCGTCACATCAAGCTTAAAGAGCAGGACACGGTTATCTTAAGCTCTACACCAATTCCAGAAAGTGGTAACGATGCACTTGTTGGTGTAATGGTCGATGGCCTTACTAAAAAAGGTGTTCACGTCTTTGAGGCGCGTAACCACGACCTCGACAACGTTGGTCCATTGCACGTTTCAGGGCACGCTAGTCGTGATGAATATGCAGAGATGATCAACTTAACTAAGCCAAAGTTCTTCATTCCAATTTACGGCGCATACCGTGTTAAGCAGCGCCACATTGACCTTGCTGTTGAACAAGGCGTACCACGAGCTAACACTGCTAATGTGCTGAACGGTGAAGTTCTAGCACTTACGGAAGACAAGATGGAAGTCGTTGGTGAAGTGCCTTCAGGTACGCTTCTAGTTGACCAGACAGGCGCGGTCGTAAGCAATGTAGTAGTTAAAGACCGTGTGTTACTGGCTGAAGAAGGCTTAGTAGCGGTTGTTATTACTGTGGATAAGCGTACAGGCAACCTGCTGACCAGCCCAGACATCATTAGCCGTGGGTTCATCTATATGCGCGAGCAGGAAGAGATTATGAATGGTTTGCGTAATGAAATCCGCCGTGCCGTACAACAACGCTTCAAGCGAATTGACCTCGATCGCTTCAAGGTTGAGCTTAAAGACCACATGACCCACTACTTGTTCGAACAGACACAGCGTAGCCCGATTGTAATTCCAGTAGTTAATGTAATTAGCGGTAAGGGCAGTGAAGCTCGCGGTGACAATAACAATGTCACAAAGGTGCCTCAAGGTAAGACGAAGACACCTGAAGAAATTGCAGCAGAGCAGCAAGAGCGTTTCCAGAAGATGCGTGAACGTTTACTAACCCAAGACGCTCGCACTGACTAAGTATCTCCATTCGAGGACATACTAAGGCGAAAAAATGAAGTCTGTTTATACAGGCTTCATTTTTTATTCGCCACAGATCATCGATAGGTAGACGTTTGAGCAGTAGCGGAACATATTTTTTGTGCACTACTATTGACAAAAGCGCTAATGCTTGCTAATATATAGACAGGCTAAAGAAAAACAAAAAATGACTTTCTTGCTAAAAAGCCTAAAAGCCGGAATCCTAAAAAAGTTCCACCCGGAATCTAAACAATTCCAAACCAAGTACAAGTTAGCCAAAAGCTAGCTCGTACAAAATAAAGAGTTACCAAAAGTAATTCTAGTACCTTTAATAAAACTCATCTCATACTTTATCGGCTAGTCAGAAATACCTTTTGACTAGGGCGTAAGATGTAGAACGAGTTTAGAGACAAGAATCTACAAATTCTTTTCTTGCCCGTAAGGAAAATCTGCAATAAAACGATTTTTCTTATACCAAATCTCGAAGCGGGGTAGACTCGCTTCATTCTTAAAACACCCTCCATGTCCCAAAAGGCCAGAGGGTGTTTTTTTGGTGCAGGCTACCTCAAGCAAAAACGAACGAAAAACAAACATAAGCATTGACTCAAGATGATTTTTTTGACATAATATGCTTATGGAAACAATGCATGTAACTCCGACCTCAAGTTCTGAGCCTATCGCACTCGGCGAAATTCTACATGGAGATGAAGGTGTTTTGGCTACTCTTGCGAAAAGCGCATTTGAAGGTGTTGAGCCTGATGATATTACAAAAGGTGAAAGCCCTTCAGACAAAGCTGCTGAAGATTTATAGACCAACAGAGAACAAGAGGGTATAATTTAAAACAGGTTATGGCAAAAAAGAAAAAGACAACCAAAAAGAAATCAGTAGACTTGGCCCCAGCCGAGCGTTCTCCGTTTTGGAGTTTTAGCCTAGCAGCCTTATTTATAATAATTGCCTTGTTCTTGCTACTTGGAGGTTTCGGCACTGGTGGTGCACTACCAAAGGGGCTATTTGGCGCAAGTTATTGGCTATTTGGGTATGCTGCTTGGTTAACCCCGGTGACTTTCGTCTACGGTGGCGTATATAAATTCAGGAGTGAAGATCGCCGTGTGCCGCTTGGTAACACGTTTAGTATGTATGGTCTGCTAGTGTTTGCTTCCGGATTTTTTGGAGCAGTGTTTGCTAAAAAGGCCGAGCTGACAGGTGCTGTGAGTGGTGGTCATGGCGGTTCAGTTGGTAATGGCGTAGGCGGAGCAGTGCTTGCTGCACTCGATACTATACCGGCTAGCATTTTGCTCTTTTTGTTTGCGTTGTTTGCTTTCTTTTTTGCCTTTGGTATTTCACCAAAAGTATTACTACGTGTTTTTGGTATCTTCAGTCGTCGTGAACGAGAAGAGGATGAAGATCTAGCTTCGCTCAAGTCTAAAGCTGCTGAAAGCGGCTTTAGACTAAATGAGGGTGTACCGGTCGAACACCACGGTGCTGCTAATAAGGAACAGCCTGCACCTCGTTTTACTAGTATGCGCAACACTGCTCAGAAGCTCGCCCCGCAGGAAGAGCATGCAGCACTTACGGCTGCTAGTGATCCTGATTGGAAATTCCCGAGCGTTACACTACTTGATGCTAAACAGGATAAGGCGGATGCCGGTAACGTAGAGGGCAACGCGCGCACTATCCGCGAGACATTCCAGAACTTTAATATTGAAGTCGAAATGGAGGGCGCTAATATTGGTCCTCGTGTAACGCAATACACTTTGAAGCCACCTACGGGCGTGAAACTCACCAAGATTACCGCTCTTGAGAATAACTTAGCACTCGATCTAGCGGCTACTAATATTCGCATGGAAGCGCCAATCCCTGGCAAGCGTGCCGTTGGTATTGAAGTGCCGAATGTTAAGGCGGCTAT
>CAZBLZ010000001.1:37920-56665 GCA_964493045.1 uncultured Candidatus Saccharibacteria bacterium | reverse complement strand
CAATCCCTGGCAAGCGTGCCGTTGGTATTGAAGTGCCGAATGTTAAGGCGGCTATCGTTAGGTTGAGTGCGATTCTACAGTCACACGAGTGGCAAGAGGCGAGTACGCCTCTGACGTTCGCAATTGGTAAGGATATCGCAGGAAAGGCAGTTATGGCTGACCTCGCAAAGATGCCCCACTTGCTCGTTGCTGGTCAGACTGGTTCTGGTAAGTCCGTCATGATTAACGATATTTTGACGAGCATGCTGTATCGCAACTCACCGGCTGACTTAAAGCTGATTCTAGTTGACCCAAAGACTGTTGAACTTACTCCGTATAACGATATTCCACATTTGCTCACGCCAGTTATCACCGAGCCTGAAAAATGTATTAGTGCACTCAAGTGGGCGGTAGCAGAGATGGAGCGTCGGTATCGCACATTGGCCGAAGTTAAAAAGCGTAACATCGTAGAATATAACAGCCTGAAGAGTGAAGAGGGTATGCCGTACATCGTGATCGTGATTGATGAGCTGGCTGACCTTATGATGATGGCGGCTCGAGATGTTGAGGCTCTGATTGTGCGTATCGCCCAGAAGGCTCGTGCAGTTGGTATCCACCTGATTCTTGCTACGCAGCGTCCTAGTGTTGATGTTATCACCGGTCTTATTAAAGCTAACGTACCGGCTCGTATCGCATTTACGACCGCTAGTCAGGTTGATAGTCGTACGATTATTGACCAGATGGGCGCCGAAAAACTACTAGGTCAGGGTGACTTACTCTTCCTAACTAGTGATATGCCAAAGCCAAAGCGCGTCCAGGCTGCATTTATAAGTGACGATGAGACCGTAAAGGTAACGAGCTTTATAACCGACCAGCGCGCACCGAATTACAACATGGAGGTTGTGAGTCAGCCAGTAACTATCGGTAAGGGCGGCGTGGTCGCAGACAGTGGTCCTGGTGGCAATAGTGACGCAGATGATGATATGTTCCGTGACGCAGTACGCGTTGTAATTGAAAACAAGAAAGCTAGTACGAGCCTGCTGCAGCGCCGTTTACGCATCGGCTATGGCCGTGCAGCGCGTCTAATCGAAGAAATGGAAGAGCAGGGCATTATTGGTCAGGCAGACGGCTCTAGGCCTCGTGAAGTTCTTGTGAGCAGTTTAGACCAAGTGTTTGGAGGCAGCGCTAATGAAGCAGTACCCGAAGAATCTGCCGCTGAGCCAGAAAAACCGCAGCCAAGTTCTTTCCTTGTGCAGTAGAGTTTACAACGCGCTATACGGAGATAAAATAGGGGTGAGGAAGTCAGGCAACTTTGCCTATAATGCTTGCGGTTTTTCTGTAACCGGGCTAACATATTGTTAAAACAAACAGCATTGGAGAAGCAGTAGGAGTCCTCAGCTAGCGGCTCTGAGAGACGGCAGTTAGCCGGGCTCCTATTGTTTCACCGTATGTCTCCCTACCTTTGTAGGGATTTTTTATATGCTATGGGTAGCCACCTAATTGACTAACAGAGGTAAATAGGGTAAAATTAACTCACTATTAACTCAGTTCGCGTCCAATAGGGAGCGCGGGCTTTAACCAAAGGAGTGTCTTAGTATGAACCCATACGAGATCGCAATTTTGTACGACCCAGACTTAGAAATTGATCTGGAAAAAGCAACCACACGCGTGGAAAAAATCTTTACCGACAACGGTGCAAAGATTGTTAATGCTGACAACTGGGGCAAGCGCAAGCTTATGTACTCAATCAAGAAGCATGACATGGGTATCTATGTGTTTTACACCGTAGAAATGCCTGGTGCTAATGTCCAGAAGCTAGAAAGCGTTCTGAACATCACCGACGAAGTGATCCGATTTTTGATCACCAAGCCTGACCTAAAGGCTATCGCTAAAGCAGAAGCTGCAAAGGCCTTGAAGGCTGAACAGGCTGCTAAGCGCGGTGAAAACAGTAGTGACGACGAAGAGTAGTTGACGCTTACGTCGAAGAGGCGTAATTTGAGGGAACAAAATATAAGGTACCGGACATAGTTTCCGGAGGAGGGGTGTGCGAATTATGGCACGAAGTTTCAACCAAGTAGTTTTGATGGGGAATTTAACACGAGATCCTGAGCTCAGGGCTACGCCGAATGGCCAACAAGTCTGTAGCTTCAGCTTAGCGCTGAACCGCAGCTACAAGGGTGCGGATGGTAACTGGCAAGATGCCACCGATTACATTGATGTAGTCGCATGGGGCCCGCTTGGTGAGCGCGTTGCGCAGTACCTAAGCAAAGGTCGTCCATGCCTGGTTAACGGTCGTCTACAAAGCCGTAGCTGGGAGCAAGAAGGCCAGAAGCGCAGTAAAGTCGAAGTAGTGGCACAAGATGTGACATTCCTTGGCGGTGCTGGCGATGGCGCAGGCGGATCTCAAGGTGGTTCAGCTTCAGATAGCGGTAGCGGCAAACCTGCACCGGCTAAGAAGCAGGACGATGTCGTGATCAATGACATTGGTGATGAACCAATCAATCTCGACGATATACCTTTTTAATACTGAGAGAACCAAGGTTCTCTCAATGGACCTGACAGGATAAACCTGTCCTCTGGTAAGCCGGAGTCGGTCCTGCTCTTTCTTAGAGCACTAATGCAAGGAGAATTTTTCAATGGCAAAGATTTTTAAACACCGGACTGATGTAGCATATTTTGACTACAAGGACTTCAAGACCTTGCAGCGCTACGTTAACCAATACGGTCAGATCGAAACTCGCAAGAAGACTGGTCTTACCGAAAGCCAGCAGCGTCGTTTGAGCGTTGCAATCAAGCGTGCACGCCACATGGCGCTTCTACCTTTCGTAGCAAACACTTAAGGCGACTACACGTACAGCATAGTTTTACCTTTTACTCTGTCAATGAGACAATAGGAATATGGAAAATCAATCGCCATTTTTGGCAATGCAACGTGCTGAAACTCACTTGAAGGGCCTTATACGGTCTATCGATACAGACTTGCTCGAGCCCAATGAAAAGAAGGCAGTAGCAAGTCTGCGTCGTTTGAGTGGGGATGCTCGACTGGACATCCGTGATTATGAACTGAGTGAGACGCGAGCCGAGCAACTCAAAAAGGCACAGGATGCTCAGAAAAGGCTCAAGAAATTGCAAGGAGCGGTTTTGAGTGTTGGCACTGTACTCAGCCCTGCAGATGTCGCCCAGTTAGATGCTCAGTTTGAATATATACATAGCAGGATTGTGTAATGGATATACGAACGACTATAGAACTGCTCTTGGGCAAAATGAATACTCGTGGGCAAATGGTGGGTGGTACATTTGCCGCCTTAGGCGGCACGGCAGGTAGTATGCAGATGTTACAGAAGGACGCCAATGCAGCGATCACGTTATGGGACAGTGACCATGATGCATCTGGATTGCGCAGCCTAACTTCCACATTACATGCATACGGTAACTTAACCGATGATGAATATACGCAGATAATACAAGTACTAGACGGAGACAATTAACATGGCATTAAGCATTACGAACCTCAAAAAAGGTGTGTTGTTCCAAATGGACGGCGTACCGTATCGGGTAGTAGATTATAACCAAAAAGTCATGGGTCGTGGTGGTTCGATTGTGAACGTCCGTATTAAAAGCGTACTCGACGGCAAGGTACTTGATAAGACATTCAAAGGGAACGAGACGGTTGATAGCGCGAGCGTGACAAACCAGAGCGCCCAGTTCTTATACCGCGAAGGTGATACCTTCCACTTCATGAACCCAGAAACCTTTGAGCAATTTGAAATTGCTGCTGAGATGGTCGGTGACGGTGCTGGCTATATGAAAGAGGGCGATACGGTGTCGTTGCAGTTTTTTGATGATCGTGTGATCAATGTGGAGCTACCTAAAAACGTGCCCCTCGTAGTTACATACGCGGAAGATGTCGTAAAAGGTGATACGACGAGTAACGTACAAAAAGATGCGACCCTCGAAACGGGCATTACTATAAAAGTGCCAGCATTTATTAAACAGGGTGATGTTATTTCGGTAGATACTACCACTGGGTCTTACCGCGAACGCGTTAAGGAATAGATAGCTATGGAGCCAGCCAAAATCAACCATTATGCGCCGCGTACAAAGCGACGCCTAGATGTAGTTTTGGCCGAGCAGGGCCTGGTTGCAAGTCGCAGCCAAGCAGAAAGCTATGTGCGGCTCGGCCAAGTTAAGGTTAATGGCAAGTTGGCACGCAAGCCGGGCGAATTAGTCGGGCCAGATGACCAGATTACGCTTGCAGTGACCGAGCAATATGTAGGTCGTGCGGCACTGAAACTTAAAAGTGCTGCTACTACATTTGGGCTAGATTTTACAGGTAAGACGGTCTTGGACGTGGGTAGTAGCACGGGTGGCTTCACGCAGTATGCGCTAAATCATGGTGCTACGAAAGTGATTGCCGTTGATGTGGGGACAGACCAACTTCATCCGAGTCTACACGGCAATCCAGCAATTGAGCTACATGAAAAGACTGATATTCGTGATTTCACTACGCCGCAAACAATCGACATGGTGGTTGGCGACGTATCATTTATAAGTTTACGTGAAATCTTGCCGCATGTTGCTACACTTGTTAGTCCTCAAACTGACATCATCGCTATGGTGAAACCTCAGTTCGAAGCTAGCCAGAGTAGCAAGAAGCATAAGGGTGTTATAAAGAATGATAAAATGCGCCGTGAGATTCTAAAAGATTTTGAACAGTGGGCTCTTAGTCGATTCAAAATTTTGCAAAAGGCTGATTCAGAAGTACCAGGCGGCAAAGGCAATGTGGAACGGTTTTATCGGTTGCGTAAACTCGCATAAAACTGAGTCGTTGGTCACTGCTTCTGAAGCCGAATAACACCTGTTACAATAGTGCTTATGCATTATTTCCCAAGCCGTCAAGTTGCGGGCGATTTACTCGCAGAAAAGCTGATAGCTAAATACCGCTATGAAGACTGCGTAGTGGTCGCACTGAATGATGGTGCAGTATTGGTTGGCGCGCAAATCGCTATGCATTTGCACTGTTCGTTAACGATGCTACTGACGACGCCTTTGAGGTTGCAAGGCGAGAGTGATGTCTTAGCTGAGATTGATCACTTTGGCGGTGTTACATACAACCGTGCTATAAGTGAAGGCGAGTTGGATGAGATCCGCTCGGAGAATTTTAACTACATAGAACAGCAAAAACTACAGAAGCTGTTTGATATGAATCGTTTGCTCGGTGATGGAGGCATAATTAGTGCCGATATGCTTAGAAATCGTAATGTTATTGTCGTATCCGATGGGTTGGTAAATAGCTTGGAGCTTCGAGCACTGGCATCGTATGTAAAGCCTATACGTATCCAAAAGCTAGTGGTTGCTACGCCATTTGCAAACATACCGGCAGTAGATGAAATGCATATCGTAGCTGATGAGATTGTCTGTCTTAACGTTATAGAAGACATCATTTCGGTAGACCATTATTATGAAGACAATACGCTACCGCCGCACGACACAATAATACGGATTATTGAGTCAATTATTCTTAATTGGAAATGATAGACGCTTTTATACGTTTAAAGCCACTGTTTGAGGGTTTCAACTTCAAGGAGTGTAATGTAGGACTGCTGACTACTTACTAGCTTTTTGCGTTCGAGCTCGAGCATGGCGCGGGTGGTTGTTTCGCGGGTAGCGCTGATTGAGCTGGCAATATCCAAGTGACGAAGCGGTACGCTGATACGGAGGCCAGTGGGCGTACGCTCACCAAATCGATTTGCAGTGGTGATCAAGAATGAGATAAGTCGTTCGCGCACAGTGCGATACTCGAGTGTCATGATGCGTTCACTATGTAGACGATACATCTCAGTCAATGTGTCTATGATAGGCAGGGCGGTTGCAGGATTTGCGTGTATAAAATCGGTAAATGTTTTACGAGGAACTACCCAAACGGTAGTAGGTGCGATGGCGGCGTAAATAATGCGCTTGTCTTGTCCGGTTACACCCCATGTGAGGCCCAGGAACTCGCCACTTTTGCGGATAATAAGAGTATTTTCTTCGCCGTATTTCGTAATGTCGTAGGCTTTAACTAGGCCGCGCTCTATATAAAAAATACCCGGCGGATGAGCGCCGGGACGAATAATAAAATCACCTTTTGAGTACGCCAACTTTGTACCGCTATGGAAGAAGTTGACGAGTGCGCGTAGTTCGGGTGCACCAGCCAGCATACCCGCATTATTACATAAAATTATAAAAATCTCTACGAGTATGTGATAAATGTCTCGTCAGTATTGTGGGTTATGTCACTGTAAAATGCAGTCATGGCGTGTAATACTACCAGTACGGCCAACCACATCAGGTTAGGGCCACCTTTAGAGCCAGGAGGTGCATATGGTCACAATGCGCGAAGTAGAAAAACAGCTTGCAGCCGTAAACTGCAACTTTAAGGTATGGGGTCGTGCGGAAATCCGTGAACTATGCAACGTCCTTATGCCGGAAGAAAAGATTGCCCAAGCCGTAAACGGAACGTATGAAGGTGGATTTGCAATGCTGTGTGTCACTAATTACCGAGTCCTCCTGGTCGACCGTAAACCGATGCTACTAACTATAGAAGATATTCGCTACGATATGATGGCTGAAGTTGATTACAACAATCGGCTGATGGGGGCGACAATACGAATCTATACACCGATGCGAAACCTAATCTTTACGAGCTGGAGCATACCGCGAATGCGTGTAGCGGTTAACTATATACAGCAACGAGTTATGGAACTCCGTCAACATGGGCTTACTGCTCAACAGCTGCAGGGGAATACGGCACCGAGTCAATCACCGGTCTGGCTGCAGAATACTCAACCAGCAGCGGCTGGATATAAGCCAATGAATCCTTACGTCAAGGGTCCAATGCTCAGTCGACGTCGCCGATTTCCAAGCTTTTACTAAGATACAAAATAACCTGGGATCATATCCTAGGTTATTTTGTGTTTTATTATTTGCTAACGTTAAACTTGAATTCGACGACATCACCCTCGTGCATAACATACGTTTTGCCTTCGGTGCGTAGTTTGCCAGCACTGCGAGCGGCAGTCAGTGATCCACTAGCGATGAGATCATCGTAGTTCACGATATCAGCTGCGATGAAACCACGTTCGAAATCGCCATGAATAACTCCAGCTGCTTGTGGTGCGGTACTACCCCGAAGGATTGTCCAGGCTCGGACTTCTTTATCACCAGCCGTGAGATAACTTTGGAATCCAAGCGTGTCATACGCGGCACGGATGAGCTGGTGTAATCCCGGCTCTGTCTGACCGTAACTTTCGAGCAGTTCGGCGCGGTCTTCTGGGTCAAGGCCACGCAGCTCATCTTCTAGTTTAGCTGAGATAAAGAGTGCTTGAGCAGGGGCAACGAGGCCACTTAATTTTGCATGGAGGGCTTCGTCGCTTAAACCATCCTCGTCAACGTTAAAAACATAGATGATTGGTTTGGCAGTAAGTAGAAATAGGTCACTAAACTCGGTACTTTGCTGAAGTAGGTCTGTATTCGCGAAGATTGGCTTACCGGCATCTAAGTGGGCCTGGATTTTTTGTAAAACTGCTACTTGCGGTGCAAGCTTAGCGTTTGCCCGGGCTTCTTTTTCGAGGCGAGGCAGTCGCTTTGCAACTGTCTGAAGATCGGCTAGAACGAGCTCAGTATTGATAACATCAATGTCACGCGCGGGATCATGCTGTTCATCAACGTGTGTCACGTTACTGTCGTCAAATGCGCGTACTACCTGTACTATCGCGTTAGTTGCACGAATATGACTGAGGAATTGATTACCTAAACCTTCTCCTGCTGAAGCGCCTTTGACGAGCCCGGCGATATCCACAAATGTAACGGTGGCCGGTTTGATTGGCGCATTATTGTACAGTTTGCTTAGAGAGTTTAAGCGTTCGTCAGGAACGGGTACGATACCCGTGTTTGGTTCGATTGTAGCAAACGGGTAATTGGCGGCTAAAACCTGGCTGTCGGTAAGGGCGTTGAAAAGGGTTGATTTGCCTACGTTCGGTAGGCCGACGATTGCAATAGAAAGAGAACTCATCTGCTTATTATAACAGGGGTAACATATACCACAAACTGTGAAACGAGTAATAGACAAGAATTAACTATGTTCTAACAATTGCGATTGAAAGACTTATAAGTAGCCAGTATAGACGTAGAATGACATAACTCCCGAGAATATAATGGCCCACAGGAGTTGTGTGTTGCTGCTGTGTGCTTATGAACGACGACCTAGCAACCTTAACACACGTTGCCCGACACCCCTTTTCCGCTGGGTGCTTCGTTGCTCTAGCTCGACAGTGGAATTACTTAACGCTGCCTTTTCGGCCATGTTTTTAGCTCGCGCTCGTATGGCTTCGATTGTGAGTGGGCCGGTCTGTTCTGGTACTTTTTCTCCGTACACACCACGAGTGTTCTCGCTCACGGTAGTATCATTACTATTCCAACTTATTTCATACTTTGCGCCGCTGCCAGATTGTGAGCTTGTTGACTCATGGTAGCTAACAATGCTCGGAGTTTCAGCCTTGGTTACAGCGTTGAGTACATTGCTGTATCCTTGGATTTCTGCTTGTCTTGTCCAGTCGCCATTTTCGTCGAAATGTTCGGTATATGTTGTGCCTTCTGGAAGTGTGTCTGCGGCTTGTTGTTTCGCATAGCCCGTGAGCAGTTCTTCCGTGGCTACTGTAAGTGAAGCCACTGCCTCCGCTTCTGGTGAGAGGAAACTGTTTGGTGTTTGCATGTTTATTTCTGTTGTCATGTTTAAACATTAGCATAATATTGACGATATTGCAATACTCAAGTATTAGAAGTTAACCTGCATGCGCATGTTCCTGACTGATCGTTATCGCTTATGCTACACTTAAGCGTAAAGAGGCGGGCTGTAATGGCACAAAAAGAGCGAAGAAATAAGGTGTGGCGACGAACGTTGAACTGGCTCGGACCGGTACAGCGTCGTCAATTCATGCACAATATTTGGCTGGAGCTAATTGTTGTCGGAAGTATTGTATTGGTCATGAGTGCGGCATATAGCGCTACCAATGTATTGGTTGCGCGCTATCGCAATATGCAGCGTCAATCCGAGGCACTAGCGCTCGTGCATACCCAATTGAAAGCCCTGCAGTTAAGTGATGGGCTCGCAGCAGGCGATCAGTGTCTTGATACTACGGGTACTTCACACGCCGCAAGTGGCGCAGATGCACCATGTAGCTATACATCAAAAGGAAAGCCGGGCTGTTTAAGCGAAAGCGCAGCGGATTGTTATGAAGTGCAAATTACCAGACTAACCTCAGCGTCCAACGATACTATCCAACTAGAGCAACCGGTGACCTACCAAGTAACAGTGAGCTGGGCCGGTCGTCCCATAGAGCGCGGGCGGGTGAGTGTTGACTATAGAGTAGTGGAGTCGAACAGTGCATACGGTGGGGACTTAACAGGGCGGAGTGGTAGTGGTGGCTCAGGCAATGACGCGACTATTGGCGTCGCAAATGGTGTAGTCGGGGGTGTAGGTACCACGCTGGGAGGTAAGTATATAAATACACTGACAGATATTCCAGGTGGCCCAAGTGTGAGTATCAGCGCGGCCACATGCTCAACTGGTTCTGGATGTACGGCTCCGAAAGGGTCATATGATCTATCTGGTCATTTTACAGTTAGTACGAATATCCCGGATAAGCTCATCGTCTCTTGCAGCTGGGACTTTGGTGATGGAGCGCCGGTATTAGATCTATCAAATACGCAAAACGGTTGCCTTAACGGCCAAATCGTCAATCATAGCTATGCAGGAACGTGGCAAATGCGCCCGCTGCCTGGCTACCCGCTAGCATGTGCATCTCCTCTGGGCACTAGTCTTAACTCATATACATTTTCAGCAAGGGTTACGCTACACACTACCGGTGGAACAGACATCCTGAACGCATCGCCTCATTATGTGACTATGCCCGGCTGTAGCGCATAGTAAGACTGCGCAGCTAAAGACACACATTCGTGGTTGCTATCGGTTTTGATATATAAAGCTTATGCTATACTAAACGCATAATGGGCACGACAGAGAAAGATGTTGCAAAGAAGGCGGATGGAGACGTAGTACCCCAACAGGGTGCAGTGTCAGTAGGCTCTTTTCGACGACGACTTAGTGTTCGAAGCATAGTACTGTTGGGTGTCATTGTGCTTGTGCTAGGAGGCGCCACCTTGATAGCGGTACACGAACACAATGTACATTCGAAAGATACAGCAAGCCAGGAACTTTGGGAGACGATTCTACATTCATCACTTACGGATGAGGATAAACAACAAGATGTCGTAAATGCCACGACCGCTTTGCTAGCTGGTGAAAAAACGGGCAGATTTACAGTTAGCCCCACAGACCAGACTGAGTTGTATTTGGACCGTGCTAACGCGTATCTAAATCTTAAGGAGTATAAGAAGGCGGTGGCTGATTATACTAAGGTCGTATCAATGGGCGGCGCGACTAAGCAAGCGGCGCTTCAAGGCCAAGTAGAAGCTGGCTATAAAGCGGGCGAACGCAAGGAGCTGATTCCTCTATATAAGCAGTTGATCACCCTAAAGGACAAGAGCGGTGATCCGATGCGGAGTAGTGTGATGGCGCAATATGAGGAGAACATTCAGACATTACAACAGGGCGGGGAGCTTATATTTTGACGAAGGCACGTATTAAGCGCTTGGGCGCTATAGTTAATATATTTTTGTTCGTGGGGATGTTTGCTTTCTTCTCGATGCCAGGTACGGCGAGTGCATCAGAAGCAGGTTGGTGTGGCAGTATATCGAAATTCGGTCGCGCTGGCTGCCATGGTTACTTTGGTAACGCATACTTCTATGGTACATACGGTATTCAGGGTGAGAATGTGATTGACTGTACAAAGCAAACGGGTGCTTGTACTCAGTTTGGTGCATCGGTCAACAATTCCATACCAACGAGCATCAATACTGCTGCTGAGTTTGAGAATTTTATTGATTACTACTTAAGTACTGGCTATACATATAACCATGCTGGAGCGGCTTTTATCGTTGATACCATGCTAGGGCGACCGGGGAGTAGCTTTACGAGTGTAACAGCAGGTATCCAATATGCGGTTGACCATTTTGATGACTGGAAAACTAAAGTGGTTGATTACGCCGCCGTACAGGGAAGAATAACCTGGGATAGTACACAAACCATCCCTGCCGGTACTATCGACAGTATGCACGCTTGTACGACTACGTATTATCAATGTACCCAAGCGAATGTTGGGTCTCATGATGGTAAAGATCTCATGTTCTTCAGACGCCAAGATGCTCAGTTGAGCCACTTGATCATTTTCAATGACGGCTTAGGAACAGGGGCATCACACGAATTTGCGATCCGACGTGAGTGTGCTAATTTGGTCGGCGCCATGAGCCCACCCATACAGGAACCAACAGTACAGCCTGCGACCTGTAATGGGTATACAGTAAACCCGGAAGGACTTGATCCGACTACTTCGTATCAGATTACCGCCCGCATTCAATATAAGAGTACTGCTGATGCTACAACGGCGAATGCTTCCAGTAACTTTTTCCTAAAAGTAACTGGTCCGAATGTTAACTACAACAACGCTAATGTATCGCCAGTTACGCAGAGTGGTAGCATCCTGACTATAGCGGTTAATTTTGGGCCGACGGGTGCCGTGGGCACCTATCAGATTCAATGGGGAATGACGGGTGGAGCTGGCTCGATTACTTGTGGAGGTACGAATAGTACTACCTTTGATGTAAGCTACCACCCATACTTCAGTGTGCTTGGGGGTGATATTACGGCAGGTCCCGGCTTTGGAGACGCCTCATGTAGTGGAGAGGATTCGGACATTACTTCATGGAACGCTAACAGCGGGTCGTATGCAGGTGGTGGCTCTCAGCTTGGTGCGATAGCGACAGGGGACATTACGAACTTTGTGAGTGGACTTGGCTTAACTGGTGGTGCAGCGTCACATAACGGCTATGGATTGTCGTTCTCGAACGCGGCTAACATTGGTGGAGCGGGGAACTATGGTGGCCAATTCGGCAGTGATGGAATCCCTTGCCTAAATGATGCATATAGTGCGGCCAATGGCACGGCTCTTGGTACTACCTTTGATGCGACCAATATTCCAGGAGCGACCGGTACGTACAGCTTCAATGCTAATGCAGCCAAGGCGGCGAACTTCATTTTTACGCTAGGCAGTGGGACGGCTGGAACAACTATGACTATTCCAGCTGGTGACACCATTAGTATCTATGTGTCAGGTGACGTATATATAAAGAACAACATAGTATATGCACCATATTCGCTTACAAACGTTCCACGACTGAATCTTTATGTAAGTGGCAACATCTTCATTGATCCTAAAGTTACGCAACTACACGGTGTCTATGTAGCGCAGAAGTCCAGCAGTAGTACGGGTGGTGATATTGATACTTGTGCAACAAGCACAACATCCATTACTCAGCCAGTTGCTACCTGTTCGACTCAACTCACGGTCGTGGGAGCAATGGAGGCTGAAGATCAGCTAGCCCTTACTCGTACGTATGGCAATGTTACTGCCGTACCTGCGTCAGGTATACCGGCGGCACCTGCTGAGACATTTCAATATAGTCCTGAGCTTTGGCTAAATGTTCCTTCGGGCAGTAATAAGTTCGACATCAAGGCATATACGAGCCTTCCACCGGTTTTGTAGGAATATACGGAAAGTGCTTGCGCTTGGGTATAACGCCTATGCTATAATCGAAGTAATATGAGTATATTGAGTGGGGTATCGTCTTTCTTTGGGCTAGATATTGGTACGACGGGTATCCGCCTTGTTGAGCTGCGTGGCACTGGTGCTACAAAGACATTAGTTAAATATGCGTACGTGCCAATCGACACTAAGCTTGCGCAAAGCGACAGTAAAGCAGATCAGCAAAAGCTAGCTCAGACCATTGCGGGTCTGGTGGCAGAGGCTAAACTTGCTACTAAGAATGTGGCTGTAGGTTTACCGAGCAGTCGCGTATTCACGACAGTCGCCGACATGGACAATCTACCTGGGGCTGAGCTCGGTAAGGCGCTCATGTATCAGGCTGATTCATTGATTCCGACACCACCGGCTGAGAGCAAGATTGACTGGGCGCTTATAGGTGATTCACCTAAGGACAAGACTAAAGTCGAAGTGCTATTGAGTAGTATTCCCAACAATTTTGTCGAACAACGACTTGATCTGATTGAGTCGATTGGTTTGAACGTTATTGCGTTTGAGCCTGACAGTATGGCGCTTGCACGTGCAATCGTACCCGCAGGTACTGCGGCGCCGCAGCTAGTGCTTGATATGGGTAACCTGAGTACCGATCTTGTTATTACGATGAATGACGCGCCACGCCTAACACGCTCGATTCCAACCGGCGCGGAAGCGGTAGTACGAGCAGCACAACAGAACTTGGGCATCGATGATAAACAGGCACAACAATTTGTATACAAGTTTGGTGTAAGTAAAGATAAATTAGAGGGCCAGGTTTACCAGGCTATTGTGAGTACTATTGATCTGTTGGTTAGTGAAGTGGACAAATCTATTAAGTTTTTCCAAGTACGCTATCCAGACGTCAAACTCGAACGAATTATGGTGACCGGCGGAGCGTCTGCAATTCCTGAGTTTCCACTGTACTTGGCGAACAAATTTGGTATGAATGTTGAAATCGGTAACGCGTGGCGTAATGTCGCCTTTGCTGCTGATCGACAAAACGAACTGCTGGCAGTATCGAACCAATTTAGTGTCGCAGTAGGTTTGGCGGAGAGGAACGAATAATGGTTCAGTTTAACTTACTTCCAGACGTCAAACTCGAATACGTCAAAACTGAACGAACGAAGCGCTTGCTTACAGTTGTTTCATTTTTTGCAAGTATTGGTGGAGTGGCGTTACTTATTTTGTCGATAGTGAGCGTGGATGTAGTTCAGAAGAAGAGCCTCCACGACCTCAATAATGATATCGGCAAATACAGTACACAACTTAAAAGTGTCAGTGATCTTGATAAGATTCTAACCGTTCAAAATCAGCTTAGCACGCTAACTAGTTTGCATGACAAAAAGCCAGTAACAAGTCGCTTGTTTGCCTATATTTCACAGATTACACCCGGACAGGCATCACTTAATCAGCTGACCATCGATTTTACGGCCAACACACTGACTATCGGTGGCGGAGCGCCTTCACTTGACGTTGTCAGTACCTACACTGACACCCTCAAGAGCACTACTTACAAAACCGACGCTGCCGGTGCAACAGCTACGAAAGCGTTTAGTAGTGTAGTTCTAACAAGCTTTGGTCGCGACGACAAAGGTGCAACCTTCACGATTACATGTTCGTTCGACCCAATTATCTTCAATTCGGCTAACAAAGTTACACTAACTGTCCCGGCGACAGCTGAGGCAGATCAATCAAGCGTATTTCAGGAGAGCAACTAATGGCAACTAAGAAATCCTTTGCTCCATCGGCTAAACGTCTCATGATCGATCAGGCGAATGCCAGGATCGTTGCCTATGTGAGTATCGCAGCTTTTATCGTAGTATTTTCTCTAGTAGCTACTAAGACGCTCGTTAGTCAAGCATCATATCAGAACCGTGTTATTGGCAAAAAACGAACTGCAGTTACGCAGCTGAAGTCTGACATTGCGGCAACCAGTCAACTAAAAACTGCCTATGATGCTTTCACTGGGACATCACAAAATGTGCTCGGTGGCAGCCCAGCTGGTAGTGGTCCGCAAGACGGTAGTAACGCAAAGATTGTGCTTGACGCACTGCCGAGTAGCTACGACTTCCCAGGCCTTACGACGAGCCTAGAGGCACTATTGAGTGGGCAGGGCGTAACAATTACTAGTATTGCAGGTACAGATGATGAGGTGGCTCAGAGTACGAACCAGTCGAGTACGACTCCACAGCCTGTGCCAATTCCGTTTAGCATATCTGTCCAGGGTGACTACACAGGTATCCAAAATGTTATCAAAGCATTCGAAAACTCTATCCGACCAATTCAAGTGCAGACACTTAATCTGACAGGTAGCCAGAATAAGCTCACTTTGACGGTAACTGCTCAGACATATTACCAGCCTGCAAAATCACTCAATATTAAAAAGGTGGTGGTGAAATAGTATGAAACAAAAAGATGTAGCAATGATTATTGTGATCGCGTTCATTAGTGCGGTAGTGTCGTTTGTAGTTTCGAACAAACTTTTTGTAACACCAAGCAACCGGACTCAACAGGCAGAAGTAGTCGACCAGATCCAAGCGAGCTTCCAAAACCCAGATAAGAAATACTTTAATTCATCCAGCATAGACCCAACCCAGACTTCGGCTATTGGAAACGGTAGTAACGACAATCCATTTAACGGCAGCAGCCAATAGGAAAGTGAGGGCTTAAAAAGCCTCATGAGCGTTCTCTCTGCCGCGGCACAGACTCAAGTAGAAGACAAACTCGTCGAGGACAAAATCCTCACACGAGCTGATTTAACGCAGCTTAAAACCGAAGCTAAAGAGAAAACAACACCGCTCTTCGGGCTACTCGTGAGTAGCGGTAAGGTTACCAATGAACAGTTAACCAAGACCATCGCACATGTTACACGTGTGCCATACGTGAACCTAACGAATGCGCGTATCGATGGGAAAATACTCTCCTTACTACCGGCTGATATCGCCGAGCGCTACATGACTGTACCTCTGGGTGAGATGCAACATCGTTTGGTGGTCGCCATGCTTGACGCGGATAACATCCAGGCGGTTGACTACTTAAGCAATCGCATTGGTCGTCCGCTTAAGGTCTATGCTGCGAGCGAAGAGGGTATCCGGCAGGTGCTACATCAGTACCAGTCAAAACTATCTGATGTTGTGGTGGGGGAGATTGGCAATAGTCTTAGCGGGGACGTGAAGATTGATGATACCCAGACCAAAGAGAAGGAAGCCCAGAAGGCAGCTGACCGAGCGGCGAGTATCGGTAATATTGTACAGGACTCACCGATCAGTAAGGCGCTGAGCACAATCTTGGAATATGCAGCCAAGAACCGTGCTAGCGATATTCACATCGAGCCACTCAAGGATGGGCTCAAAATTCGCTGTCGTATCGATGGGATTTTGCGCGAGATAATGAAGCTACCGAAAAGTACTGAGCCCCCTCTGATCTCACGTATAAAAATTTTATCTAACCTGAAAATCGATGAGCACCGTGTACCACAGGATGGTGAGTTTACCGTAACTGTTGGCGACAAGGATATTGATCTACGTATCTCGGTTAGTCCTGTAGTATGGGGCGAACAGGTAGTAATTCGTTTGCTCGATAAGAGTGGTACGAGTCTTAAACTACAAGATATGGGTTATGTCGGGCGTAGCTTGCGCACCATACAATCTGGGCTAGAGCGTACCAATGGTATGGTCCTAACTTCAGGTCCAACCGGTTCCGGTAAGTCCACTTCGTTGTATGCATTGCTACAAGAAGTTAAATCTGACGGCGTTAATATTGTTACGCTCGAAGACCCAGTTGAGTACAAAATGGATGGCGTAAACCAAATTCAGGTTAATGCGGATGTCGGGTTAACATTCGCGAACGGCCTCCGTTCTATCCTTCGTCAAGACCCTGACATTGTAATGGTGGGGGAGATTCGTGACAGAGAAACGGCAGAGTTGGCCGTGCAGGCCTCCCTAACAGGACACTTAGTATTTAGCACCTTACACACCAACAGTGCGGCTGGAATCTTGCCACGTCTGCTTGATATGGGCATTGAACCGTTCTTGATTGCTAGCACAGTGCATACTGTGATCGGCCAGCGTTTGGTACGCAAGGTTGGCAAAAACTCGGAGACATATCAGTCAGACGCAGCCGAAACAGCTGCAATCCAGGCGGCACTTGGCAAAATGCTACCTGACTCTAAAGAGAAAATGGCCGCTGCTGCCGAGGACCTGGGCTATAAGACCTTGCCTCTAAGCACTGATTCCGCTTATACTTTAACTAGGGGTATCGATAGTCCAGATTCTCCCAATGGCTATAAGGGCCGAATGGGAGTATATGAAGTCTTCGACGTTAGTGAACATATCCAGGAGTTAATCCTGAAACGAGCCACTAGTAACGAGATTCAAGCGCAGGCACAAAAAGAGGGCATGGTTACCATGCGTCAAGACGGCTACCTCAAAGCGCTCTCTGGACAGACCACACTCAAAGAAGTTAACCGCGTAGCATCAGCCGATAGTGCTTGAGTAAGCGAAAAAGCCAAGGTATAAAAGTAATGAAAACAACGGTGGGAGCAAAACAAGTGTACGACAAAGCGACAGCAAGGGATCAGATATGACGCAAGCACAGCCACGTATAGAAATTTTGCTCGAAGAGGTTGTTAAAAAGAAAGCCTCAGACTTGCACTTGCAGGTTGGCTTGCCACCAATGATTCGTATAGACGGTTCACTGGCTGCGGTCGGAGGAGCTGATGTACTTACCGAGGAAACGGTTGAGACGCTGATCTTCGCTATTCTAGACGAAGATCAGAAGCAGATTTTACTCAAAGATAAAGAGTTTGACTTCAGTTTTGCATTCGGCGATTTGGGTCGATTCCGTGTAAATGCATTCCATGAACGAGGGAACCTGGCGGCTGCGTTGCGTCTGATTCCTAGTGAGATTTTAACGATCGAGCAACTTGGTTTGCCGCCGATAGTAACGAAATTTGCTGACTACCCACGAGGCCTCGTACTTGTTACGGGTCCAACCGGTTCCGGTAAATCCACAAGTCTTGCGGCGCTTATCCACAAGATTAACCTTGAACAATCCAAACACATTATTACTATCGAAGACCCGATCGAGTACACACACAAGAGCAAGAAGTCGGTGATTGTGCAGCGTGAAGTACACTATGATACGTATTCATTTAGTGCAGCGCTGCGTAGCTCCTTACGTGAAGACCCGGATGTGGTGTTGATCGGTGAGATGCGTGATCTTGAAACTATTGCTAGCGCTATTACTATCGCCGAGACCGGACACTTGGTATTCGCGACATTACACACCAACAGTGCAGCGCAGAGTATTGACCGTATGGTTGACGTATTCCCGCCACACCAGCAGCCTCAGATTCGTGCGCAGCTGAGCAATATTTTGATGGCAATCTGTAGTCAGCGCTTGGTACCAGCAATTGGTGGTGGACGTATTGCTGCGACTGAAATCCTGATTGCTACGCCTGCCGTCCGCAATATTATTCGCGAAGGTAAAACACATCAACTTGATGCCGTTATTCAGACTGGCACAGAATTTGGCATGCAGAGCATGGATAAAACGCTTGTAAGCCTGATCCACTCTGGCACAATTAGCTATGATGAAGCACGTAACTTTGCAGTTGACCAAGATGAACTAGATAGGTTGATGAGAGATTAGCATGAAACGCAATACTTGCCCTCAAGCAATAGTCACGGCGTTGCCATTTGGCAGTAGCCAATTCGTTGGGCAGACCCAAAAGGGGAAGGGTGCATGCTAAGTTATCAATACACGGCCCGTAACCCGGCGACTGGTCAGCAGGTTAAGGCTATGGTTGAAGCTGAGAGTGAGGCTTCTGCCGCTAAACTAGTGAGTGATCAAGGTTTAGTACCTATAAACATCAAGTTGGCTAACCAAACCGGCAACTTGTTTGGTAAACTCGGAAATCACATAAAGACTGATGACCGTGTACTGTTCAGTCGTCAGCTTAGCACACTTATTAACGCTGGCTTGCCTCTGTTGCAAGCCCTTCGTAGCGTTAACCAACAGACGGTTAGCAA
>CAZBLZ010000001.1:29358-37820 GCA_964493045.1 uncultured Candidatus Saccharibacteria bacterium | reverse complement strand
GTAGGCTTTATGATCGTTAAGGTACTACCTCAGGTTAAGGGCTTATATGCCAGCTTACCGGGTGCTCAATTGCCCCTGATCACTCGAATACTTATGGCTATATCTGACTTTATTATCCACGATTGGTGGATTGTGCTTATAATCGTGGCGGTGTTGGCCGTGACTACAACACGTTGGGTTCGTACTCCTGAGGGTAGAAACGTTCTCGATAAGCTCAAAATGAGGGCTTGGCCAATCGGTCCATTGTTCATGAAGATGTACATGGCACGGTTCGCACGAACTGGCTCTACGCTTGTCGCTAGCGGCGTGCCTTTACTGCAGATGCTTAACATCACTGCTACAGCAGTGAACAATGTGCACATTGAACGCTCTGTAAACCGTGCAATCGAAAAGGTGAAAGGTGGCAAGAGCTTGGCCGACAGTATCGAAAACGATCCTAACTTCTTGCCGCTAGTACCAAACATGTTACGTATTGGCGAACAGTCTGGTGCGATTGAGGAAATGCTCACAAAAGTCGCTGACTACTACGAAAAAGAAGTTGATAACGAAGTGGCTAACATATCGAGCATTATTGAGCCAGTCATGATGGTCGTCTTAGGTGTTGTTGCGTTCATAATCGTGGCTGCCGTCTTACTGCCAATTTATGGTCTGGCCGGAAACAGCAATTTCACTGGTAGTTAGAGTGTATAACTGTGGATAAGCACTTGCGTTTTGCTTGGTTTATGGAGTATGATTCTAGCGTTACCGTTATTAAATAAACATTAATGCAAAGGGGGCATTTGCAAATGCTTAAACAATTAAAAAAGATGAGAGAAGCGTCTGATCAAAAGGGCTTCACCATCATCGAAGTCCTGATCGTCTTGGCAATCGCCGGTTTGATCATGGTCGTCGTATTCTTGGCTGTTCCAGCCCTGCAACGCAGTGGTCGTAACAATGCCATTAACAGTGATGCTAACGCAGTCTTAACGGCAGTTGGCAACTACACATCTGACAACTCTGGCGCTTTGCCAACAGTTATCTCACTTGCTGCGCCTACTGTAACTGTTGGTACTTCTGGTACTAACAACGTAACTACGGCAAAAGTAGGTTCTGGTACGTCTGCAGTTACCTTGTTGAGTAACACTACAACCGGTGCTCTTACTTCTAGCTCAGCTGTTGGCAGCATACAAGTGGTTACCGGTAGCGGTGCTGTTTGTGGCGCTAACGGTGTTGGCCTAGCGGGTGGTACTACTGGTAGCCCTCGTAGCTATGTGGTGCTTTACATCTCAGAAAGCGGTTCTGGCGGTAATAGCTTGAAGTGTATCGGCGGCTAGTCGATCTCTCAACCAAAAAAAGGAGCTCCTTGAGCTCCTTTTTTAGTTGGTAAACTAATATAAAACTATTATAACTTCCAGAATGGCTATAATTTATATGCTTCATAATCTAGTAAGAGCTCGTGAACACTAACTTTGTGATACTATAACGGTAATGATTATTGCCGTTATAACCGTGCTGGGTATCGTGCTGGGGAGTTTTGTAAATGCCTTGGTTTGGCGCTTACACGAGCAGTCTGAAATGGCTGGTAAAAAAGGTAAAGCGGCCGAACAGCGTAGGCAGGAACTGTCTATAAGCAAGGGTCGTAGTATGTGCCCACACTGCGAACATACGCTAGCAGCTAAAGATCTCGTGCCTGTACTTAGTTGGGTATGGTTGAGGGGTAAGTGTCGCTACTGCAAAGCACCAATCTCATGGCAGTATCCACTAGTAGAACTACTAACAGGTGTGCTTTTTGCAGGTTCATATCTAGCATGGCCTATAGCATTGCAGGGCGTGTGGCTGATGCAATTTGTAGTTTGGTTAGTATGTTTAGTAGGATTTGTAGCTTTGGCTGTATATGATCTGCACTGGTTTGAATTACCTGACAAGATTGTATTCCCATTGATCGCGCTAGCCGGTGCAGATGTACTGGCATCTGCAGCCTGGGAGCGAAGTTTTACCGTGTTGTGGCAGTCTGCTGTAGCGGCCGTACTTATTTTTGGCTTATTCTGGGCGCTATATCAAGCTTCACGTGGAGCATGGATCGGGGGCGGGGACGTAAAGCTGGCTATAGTGTTAGGGCTGCTGGTGGGCACACCGCTACGGGCATGTTTAGTGATATTCTTTGCATCACTTATCGGCACGATTGTGAGTCTACCAATGCTTACTAAGGGTAAAAAGGGCTTAACGGCACATATTCCATTCGGACCATATTTACTGCTCGCTACGGCTGTAGTAGTGGTATATGGGGCGAGTATCGTAAGTTGGTATCAGAATCTACTGTGGGCGTGACGCACCTGTGTATAAGGTGTGGTATTCCGCTTATGCTTCCTGCTATACTAAGCATATGAAGATGGGGCACCGCTGCAAAGATAGCGCTGGGTTTACGATTGTCGAGGTGATGATCGTGCTTGCGGTGAGTGGATTTATGTTTGTAGCAGCTGTGCTACTCATAAACGGCAGGCAGGGGCGTACTCAATTTGTTACCGCCATAAACGGATTGCAGCAAGAGCTGCAGCAGACCATCAATGAGACCTCAAGTGGCTATTATCCGAACAATAGCACTATAAAGTGTGTTGGTAGCGTGTCTAGCTCGCCTACACTTACCTCTGTTGCCGGTACAGGTCAGGGCACGAACAGTGGTTGTTTGTTTCTCGGTAAAGCAATTCAGTTTGGTCTAGGTGCGGGCAGCCCGGCATCCAACCAGCTAGGTGTACTGACTCTGGTCGGCAATCAATATCAGACGGATGGTAGCAGTGCTGTACTTACGTTAGCTCAATCAAAGCCAAGGGCGGTTTATCCAGCGCCAGGAGAACTGTCAGTGCCAAACGGGTCACTTGCGGTGAACCTACAGAATGGTTTGAGCATAGCAACGAGTAGTAGTGTATGTGGGGTGGGTCGCGGAGGCATGTGCTATATAAAAAGTGGTGCCCCTACGGCTACTGGCATAGTAGCTTTTGTGGCCGGTGATAGCACGGGTAATATTGCTTCGAATGACAGTAGTGGCAACCTAAAACCTGGGAGTCAACAATATAGTTTGTATGGCGTCAGCCCAACTAGTGCACCGAATCAAGGATTAGACCTCGCTACTAAATACGTCGGTAACAATGCGGCGAACCCCACTACTGGATTAGTCTCTGTCGATAGTGTTTCAATTTGTCTTGCGAGTGCTACAAATAACCAGTCCGGACTCATTACTATAGATGCAGGTTTGCACGTAGACTTGCAGATGAAATCGGGGACCACATGCTAGGACTAAAACAGCGCGGTGATACGATTGTCGAGGTGATGATTGCAATTGCGATCGTTAGTCTTGTGCTGGCTACAGCATATGGTGTGAGTAACCGTAATACTATCGCTATTCAAGCTACACAAGAACAAACGCAGGCCCAGCACTTAGTTGAATCTCAGATTGAGGCATTACGCACTGCGGGCGGTATTATTACAAACGGCAACTGCTTCAACGGCGTTACTGAAACAAATGCCTGCAGTGGCTTCTCAGAAGGCGGCAGCGGTGCGACGTACACGGCTAAGATTACCGGTCCGACCGGCATTAACCATGCTTCGCCAAGTGGCTACACGATTGCTGTTACTTGGACGACGTTACGTGGAAATCACGCAAATGACGGTAACATAACAATGTATTACAGGCTAAACTAATGCATACTCATCACAACCATATAGACCAAAAAAGTAATCACCAGTCTGGCTTCACTATTGTGGAGCTAATGATTGCTACGCTCGTATTTTCGATGGTTCTTTTGGTAATCACATTCGGGGTTATCCACTTCACAACGGCATACTATAGGGGCATTAACAGCTCAAGCACCCAGACAGCTACTCAAAACGCCATAGACTCAGTTACGCAGTCTATTCAATTTAGCTCGGGTGGCACTACGGCTTCGGATACTACTCACTTCTGTGCTGGTGGTAAAGTGTTCTTGTACGATTTGGGTAAGCAATTTAGTGGAACGCCAACAGCCACAGATCGTGGTTTCTACGAGATGCCGGCTGATACTAGCTGTAGCGACCCAGGTACTCCAACTGGTGGCACTGAACTACTCGGAAAACATATGCGCTTAGCTGATGTTTCTGTTACGAGTAGTGACTCAACTGATCCGACGGTGCCGTGGCAAGTTATGATACGGATTGCTTATGGTGACGCAGACCTGCTCTGTAGTCCAGCACTCAATGGTAATACTGGTGGGTGTAGCAGTGGGTCGGGGAATTTTGCTGCCACAGCAAACTTTGCCGCACATGACCTGACATGTCGATCACGGGTTGGTTCTCAGTTTTGTTCAGTTTCAGTACTCAACTCTGTAGCGCAGCAAAGGATAGTGAATTAATGAACACAAAACGGTACAATAAGGTAAGCATGAGTGAAAAGCAGAGGGTACGTTTAGGAGAGAGGGGTATGGTGTCATTCATGGTGACGCTTATTATGCTCATGGTGATCACCCTAATCGTGGTCGGCTTTTCGGAAGTTTCCCGCCGTAACCAGCGCGAGGCACTCGATCGACAGCTGAGCTCACAAGCTTTCTATGCGGCAGAGTCTGGGGTGAATGTGACGAAAGCTACGATTGCGAACTATGTAGCTGCAAATGGCTTCTCGACTATGAACATTAAGACTAGTTGTGGCAATGGCGCAAGCTCAACAGAGTACGATCCGGCGGCTGCGAATGGTAATGGTACTGCTATTGTGCCACTGTCGACTACTAACCAGGTTGCGTATACCTGTGTGCTTGTTAACCCTCAGCCAAAAAATGTCGTCTACAATGTTAAGTCTAATGGTTCTACTGTTGCACCACTCGCTACTACAGGAGCATTCCAGACGCTGACATTCCAATGGAATAAACAGGCAGGGGCAGTCGATACTGATTGTAGTGGCACTGACCCAGATGCAATGTCTGCTTATGATAATTGGGCTTGTGGGTTCGGAGTACTGCGAGTTGACTTAATGGCCTCTAATGTTGGAACTGGCCTGAGTAATGCTGCTCTTGATGCTAAAACCATCACAATATTTATGACACCGCTTGGCGGGCACTCTGGCGCTGTCACAGTACCGAGTTATGCTACTAAGGCCTACATTGCTTCTGCTACGAACTGTGCGACTGGCACTTGTAAAGTAACTGTCACGTTGCCGGGCGATAGCGCAAGCTACTATGTACGTCTTACTTCGATGTACCGTGATGCTCCAAACTCAACTATCACAGGCACGACTGCAGCTGGTGCAGCAACATTTAATGGCTCGCAAGCGATTGTGGATGTAACGGGCAAGGCACAGGACGAGCTTCGCCGCGTGCAGGTACGCGTACAGTTAACGGGTACGTCTGGTTCGGATACTATTCCATTGAACGCTGCTGCAAGTACTAGTGACATTTGTAAGCATTTCGAAGTTTCAACATCCGGTGATATCGATCCTGACAGTGTCTGCCAATAGTAAGCTTACCTGATTCTACAGATGGTGAAATTCTTCGTGAACTGCCTTTAAATGAGGGTCAGTCACGTGAGTGTAAATCTGTGTAGTAGCAATATTGCTGTGTCCGAGCATGGCTTGCACACTTCGAATATCTGCACCGTTCATAAGTAGGTTAGTGGCAAAGCTATGACGCAATGTGTGTGGACTAACGTGTTTGGTGATACCTGCGAGTAGGGCGTATTGCGCCACTAATCGCTGCACGCTTCGTGCGGTTAGGCGATGAAAGTTACCACTTAGGTCAACCTTTTTATTCCCTGCAAAGCGAATGAACAAGGGTTTTGTGTTATCTTGTCGCTCATCGAGGTATTTTTGTAGCCAATCTGCTGCTTCGGCACTAATAAAAATTGGACGGTCCTTCTGGCCCTTACCTCGTACGGTAAATTCGCGGCGCTTCAGGTTAATGTGGTCGCGGTCGAGGCCTACGAGCTCACTCACGCGTAGCCCACTACTAAACAACAACTCCAGGATTGAGCGGTCGCGTAAGCCTGCCAATTTTGTGATGTCAGGTTGGGCGAAAATTCTCTCTAATTCATCTTCGGTAAGCCAGGTGACTTGTTTACGCTTGGCTCGTCCTAACTCAATTTTGTCGGGGGCGAGTGCCGGTACCCCGCGTTTACCGCAGAACTTCAAGAAGCTACGAAGTGCGATTAGATGGTAATTGAGTGTACTGGCTTTGAGTTCATCACTGGTATTTGTACCCAAGCGGTTGAGCCAGAGGCGCCATTTACGAACCAGCTCAGCATCTATGTCTCCAACTGTAATGTCACCAGCGTAGTCGCTTAGACGTGTTAGGTAGTGATCATAATTCGCGATAGTTTTCTGTGACCGGTTTTGTTCGATCTCTAAATACTCTAGGAAGTCTGTCTTGGCTTTTGTAAAACGCATATGCTCTCATTGTACCGCATATGACATGTTTAAGCGCACATCGGTGGAACAGGGGAGCTCACTCTGTTACAATAGGCCTAGTTAAACAGGAATCAACAATGGAACGAACACTCGTAATTTTTAAACCAGACTCTGTCATGCGTGGCATTGTCGGTGAGGTTATCACTCGCTTTGAACGCGCTGGCCTGAAGATTGTTGGCATGAAGATGCTCGCACCAGACTATGAGCACTATTACCAACACTACGAAGGTATTGGTACACTTAAAACTCGTAAGGGTGACGAAATCTTCGAGAGCCAACTTGCTACTATGCAGGAAGGCCCAGTGATTGCCATGGTACTTGAAGGTGTTGAGGCGGTTGAATTTGTCCGCAAGATGGTTGGTTCAACTGAGCCTAAGAGTGCACAGCCCGGCACTATCCGCGGTGATTACGCGCACGTTAATTACGGCACTCCTTCTAAGTTCGGCCGTGGCGTAGCTAACATTGTTCACGCTTCAGCAGAGCTTGATGAAGCTAAGAAGGAAATTGCTCACTGGTTTAAAGCCGGCGAGCTTTACGAATACGAAGCGCCACACGAGCGCTTCACTCAGCCTAAAAAATAGCTGCAACAGAGAGTGGCACGAATACATTTTTTATTCGTGCCACTCTTGATCTTTTACCTTAATTCTTTACTTGCCCCCATAGTTCAATGGATAAAACAACTCCGTCCTAAGGAGAAGCTAGCGGTTCGAATCCGTTTGGGGGCACCAATTAAAAGACCGGTCATATGACCGGTCTTTTAATTTAGACTAGAGTGTATCTAGCTTTGAGAGTAGCAAGCAACCCAGTCTTCATCAAGCTGAGCAGAAGCGCCAGCTTTGGCGTATGGGCCAAGGATAGACGATTCATTCTGCAACGCCCATGTCATCTTGAAGTGGGGGATGCTCTTTGTAGCTGTGCCAATAAGCTTACCGTCCATGTAGTATTTGATTGAGCCTGAGGTCCACTCAATAGCAGTCGTGTGCCAACCGCCGGTCCATGTTACATTCGTGCTGAAGTTTTGTTCACCTGGATGAGTGTAAGCGCTGATTGTGTCGCCATAGTCATCTTCTGGGTAATCCATTTCGTAACCGTTGTCATAGAATAGGTGAGCGCTCTTGAAGCCTGCGCTGGCATGAACAACCTTGAAACGTTCAACATAGCGGCCATATTCCTGAGCCATGCACTTACGAGGAACCATGGTTGCGACTACGTTCGGACCACTAGCCGGCCGGTACATATTTACGTGCATAGCTCCGTTGCTGACAGAAACTGCTTTTTCTGGTTGGTATGCGCCACCGATTGGAGGGTGGATAGACGTATCAGGGCAGCCAGATTCCTGTTTAACACATTCTTGTGCGGTATCATCCCAGCCATTGGGGTATGCCCACCAATTTGCGTAGTAGCTGCCGTAGTTTTTCAAGCCGCCACAGTACGCTTGTGGTGTGTCGGCATTGTGGTTACAGTCGCTGAATGCGCCTACCGGTACAGTGCCTGTGAAATCATCGGCAAATACTTGTTTCCAGCCGGTAAGGTTTCCAGTAGGCATAGCCTGACCGGATGGGGTAATTGAACCTGTTGTCGGTGGGGTCGGTGTCGGTGTGGTTGGCGGGGTAGTCGTCGGTGGAGTAGTGGTTGGCGGCGTTGTAGTCGTCACTGAAGGTACCGTCCATTTCTGGGCATTGGTGTCGTTTGATGGCCAAATCCAAATCTGGTTACCATTAGTAGTAGCTGAATACTGGTCGTCTAAATAGAGTCCTGAATGTGGGTTCATGATTGTATGATTAGCATTGTTGATAACCCACTGTTCGGCTACATCAGTAGCACTACACTGATATAGTTGTACTACAGTTGTTTTTACTGTGCCCGCGCCTTTAACATCCAAACAGTAATTACTGCCCGTTAAGCTAATAGTGCCATTGCTATTGGCGGTCCAGTTTTGAGCGCCTGTGCCGTTACACTTGTATAGCTGAACTTTATTACCATTTGTTCGAAGGTTTGCATGGTCATCTAGGCACATACTAGTGCCGACCCCTGAAAGAATTGCACCAGACACATTAGTAGT
>CAZBLZ010000001.1:9739-29258 GCA_964493045.1 uncultured Candidatus Saccharibacteria bacterium | reverse complement strand
TTTGCTTTAGTGGTCTTGACTGGAGGTTTTTTAGAATAGAACATATATAATTTAAAATCCTTTAGCTTATCTGCAGTATAACCCCAGCGCTGCAAAATTTAAAACCGCTTTTGTTTGAGTTCGTAACATTACTCCGTACATAATGTGAATCTATAGTTCACGGGTAGGGTTGTCATGATTAGAATTAGTAATTCCTGATACAATAAGTGCATGTTAAAACAGCAGTCAACTAACCCAGAAAAACGGGCTAAGTACTTTGATGATCAATTTGATGACGAGAACGTCCTATATGTATTTCGCAAGCATCCCATTGTTATGCGACGAGGGCTTATTTGGGGCTCACTAGGGTTGCTAGTGGGGCCTCTTTACACGCTCATCCTTACCTATGTTCACTCTAGTAATCCACCGACCATGACATTTTTTTACTTAAGCTTTCTCGTTAGTATCGCTATCTCGGCTTTACTCTTTTTCCCAGGCTGGATGAGTTGGTATTACAGTGTATTTATAGTGACCGATCAGCGCTTCATTCAAATCACTCAAAAAGGGTTTTTTCACAGGAGCGTAGTAGATATGGGATTGCCACAAATCCAGATGGTGAACTATGAAGTCTCGGGTTTGCAGGAAACTTTGCTCGGATTTGGTACAATAATGATGCAGACATTGGTTGGGGATCTGGTGATCCACTACTTACACCATCCGCAGAAGATACAGAAACGGATCCTAGAGATAATGCGGGATAATGGTGTAACCGTAGCAGACACGTCTACGCAAGAGTAAGTATGAACAAGCATATGCCAAAGAAAATTAACCCTGAGAAGCTACGGAGTGTTATTCCTCCAGTCCCGAAACGGTTTAAGCGCGTAAAAAGCGAAGACCGGATTCAGGAAGCTTTTGAGAATATTCCACGTATTACTAATGAAACAGTCGCTGAGCACCGTGAGGACGTTCTAAAGGGTGCTCGTAAATATAAATATCCGTTACAGCACTCCAAGCATCGCATCGTGATTATTTCGACCGGATTGCTTGTTGTAGCTGTGGTTGGTTTTTTTGCATACAGCGCGTTAGCACTCTATAAATTTCAGTCAACGTCATCCTTCACATACCGTATTACACAGGTCTTGCCGTTCCCGATTGCAAGAGCAGGGGGGCACTTCGTAGCTTACGAAAACTATCTGTTTGAAATGCGTCGCTATGAACATTACTACCAAACGCAGCAGCAGGTTGATTTTTCTAGTAAGTCAGGTAAAGATCAGCTAGCAACCTATAAGCCAAGGGCAATGAATGAAGTCCTACAAGCGGCATACGTTAAACAGTTGGCTGCCAAAAACCACGTTTCGATTAGTAGCGGTGATGTGACAAATGAGCTTGATGCGCTACAGGCACAGAATCAGTCAAGCAATCAGGAGCTGGCTGATGTTACTAGTAAGTTCTTCGGATGGACATTAGACGACCTTAAGCGTGAAGTTTCTCAGGAATTACTCGCCCAAAAAGTATCTGCTAAATTGGACACAGCCACGCAATCTCGTGCAGCAGGCGTGCTTGCGCAGCTACAATCAGGAGCTGATTTCGGCACTGTGGCTGCTGCTCACTCGGACGCAGCAGATAAGGCGAACGCTGGACAATACTCTGACACAACCATTTCGCTTGCTAGTACGGACGTACCAGCGGCAGTAGTACGACAACTGCAACAGATGCAGGTAGGGCAGGTATCGGGTGTTGTTGAGGCGGGTAATACGCTTGAAATTGTTAAGCTATTGAGTCTCAATGGTGGTAAAATCCAAGCTGCTCATATCTCATTTACCTTAACTCCTGTGAGTAACTACGTCGCACAGTATGAAAAAACTCATCCCAAGCACGTTTACATACATGTAAACTAAACTTAAGGGATTGCATTTCAGTAGCATACTTGATACACTTACCCCTGTTACTTTTGTGATTAGTCACATAAGTCGTAAACGTGGATCCGTAGTGAAGTGGTTATCACGCCTCCCTGTCACGGAGGAGATCGCCGGTTCAAATCCGGTCGGGTCCGCCAAGATGACTATAAATAAACACCTCAGTTTTTCTGAGGTGTTTTTGTTATAGCAAAAACATGGAAGCGCTATTCCAGAAAGCGTGTTTGCCGCAAGACTTGTGTCTTTCACGTAAGAAGGGCATACTGGTTGCTATGAAGCGCATAAATCTTCACATGGTCGCCATTATTATCCCCTATCGGGGTATATAGCGGCGCGCGCATAAATCATTATTTCAAAGCCACTATCCCCCGGAGTACCGGGGGATTTTTTAATTGCAATCAGAAAGGCAAACACATGACTATGACAATGGAAAGAACTGTTCAATATAAAGACGTACAAGTAGATGGTATGTCTTTAACTCTGCCGACCGAGAAGGAGATCGATGATCGGTTAGCCGGCAATGTGGACGCCCAGGAAGTATGGGATACCACGCTGCCTTTATTAGACGGCGGGGAACTATCACGAAGGTTTTGGGAGGTGGTGCCCGCTACTCCGTTATTACGAGTGCCTGACGAGGTCTTACCGGAAGATATACAGGGGACTGACCATGAATTGTACCTTTTGGCCGACGGTGCAACACCATCGGGTGCCTATAAGTTTCGTGGTGTTATGAGTGCACTTTTACGGCTTGATCAGGCGGGTGAATTACCCGATGAAGTAGTTGCCGGGAGTACCGGTAACCATGCCGCTGCAATCGCAATTGGTGCCATCTTATTGGGTAAGCAAGCTGTCATATATATGCCTAGAAATGCAGTAAGAGCTAAAGTAGAAAACACGTTCCAATATGGGGCTAAAATTCGCTTTGCATCAACGCTTGCGCATGCAGTGTCGAAGGCAGAAACACATGGACGGCGTTCGAATGCTGTGTTTATCCATCCGTACAATGATCCGTCGGTTATAGCAGGGCAAGGAACGGCAAGCGTTTGGTTACCAAACCAGCTTGCCCAAGCGGGCGTGAATCCAAAACACATGGTTGTTCGCTCGGAACCCGTAGGGGGTGCAGGTAACATTAAGGGTAATGCGGTGACCGGCCAAGTTTTATTGCCTAATTCTTATACGCGTGCAGTGCAAGCGGAAGATGCAGATGTGCTGATTGCGCGGCTGGAAGGACGTCCATTTGATTCTGACAGTTTCAACCCAGCGGTTGACGGGGCTGCTGTAATAAACCCTGGTAGCTATGCTAACGGTATCGTGAGCTCTTCGGATTTTGTGAGTGGCCGACATGTTGCAAGCCGTGGGGAAATAGCTGAGGCTATGGCTGTAACTGCCAGATTTACTGAGCTGTATGAACCCGCAGGCGCAATGGCACTCGCAGCTGCTATGGGGGCTATCCGACGCGACCCTACCGGCAAAAGTATACAGATTGCACATGGCACCGGTATCAATACTACTCCAGAAAAAGTCTATGCATTTGCAGAGGAAGCATACAGGAGGGGTAACCTGAACGGCAAAGAGGCGTTCGATCTCATATCACGAGCCTCTATAGATGCGCGTCGTCAGCCTAATCAGATTGAGTTAGAGGCGTTAAGACTTGCTGCAGCTAGGCAATCCGGTAGAATCGCGGTCAGACATCGTTGCAAGGTAACCGCTAGTCGCCAATAGGTGAAACGCTCTAATTAACCATGCATGCGCCGGTACCAACACGCTGGTATGGAGTTTTCAGCTTGTGCAGTGCACTTGTAATATGAGGTGAGGTGAGTGCGTATGCATAATTTGGGGAGTTGGTTGGTTTACTAAATATAATACCTGTGACTTTGCCGCTGCTTAAGACAACCGGGCTGCCCGAACTACCAAAATCTACATAAGTCTGGACTACGTATATGCCACGTCCAAAGCTACCTTGGTCGTAAATGCTACTAGCGGACACCGCAAGAGTGTCCCGGATAATTCCTGGGTTCGTATGATAATTACCACCCGGGAAGCCAAGCACGGCGACGGTTGATCCTAGGGGAGTACTGTCAGTGGCGAGCGTAAGGGCGGGGATACTCAATTTTGGAATATATAGGAGTGCTAAGTCTAAGGTTGCGTCAAAAAATATAGGTGTAGCCTCATAACTACTGCCATGGTATTTAATGATATGACGCTTAACGCCCGCTATGACATGAGCGTCTGTGGCGACTAAGTGATTGCCGACAGCAAACCCTGTGCCACTAACAATTCCGCCACATCCAAAACCAGTGATACGTACAATTGAGTTAGTTGCCCTTGTCTCGGCGCTTACTGCATCAGAAGTAGAATAATTAAAATCAGCACTCGGTTTGGGCTGGCTAGAAACATATGGTTGAGCGTTTGGGTTAATATGTCTGTCAAACTGTGCGAATACGGCCGGGACTGGCGGCAATGCGCGCGTTAAACCTTGTACGATTTGAGAGTCACTTGCACTGTTACTGAAACCGGCAAATGGCATTCTACCTATAGCCACACCGAGTAGCCAGACCAGGGCTAGCCCTGCTAAAAGACCGGATAAACTACCAAGTGCTGCTTCGATGGTCTTAAGCTTGCGTTTATCGAAGCGCTTATCCAGATGGAACGACCAATGGACTGTTTGTGCGAAGTCGAAGCTACGCAGGGCCGCATACACCGCCGATAGCAGTACACATGTTGCGTTAATGACAGTTCGTGTAGTGCCGTCGTGGATTGGAATTAGGTGCGGAAATAACCAGCCAGCCACAAAGAGCGTACTAAAAAACCCGATAACTACGAATAATTGGGTAAGGAGTCCGATTCGTACACCCTCAATAACTGCCAGTGCAAGCAGTATAACAACGATCCCGTCTACCCAATTAAGACCGAACATGTAAGCCACATTATGCATCAGTGCCAGGTAGAACCGCAAGTAGACACGCTTATACTTAAGTATTATTTCTTGCTATGATATGAATGGTTTTACCAAAAATAAAAAAAGGAACAAACATGAACGATTCAGTACTTGTCGTGACAATGAATGATATACCGGGCTATGAAGTGGTTGAAGTATATGGTGAGGTGTTTGGAGTGCTCACTAGAAGCCGAAACATTATTAGTGGTATTGGCGCTAGTCTGAAATCCATTGTGGGCGGTGAGATCGGTGCTTACACTAAATTGCTCAGTGACAGTCGTATTGAAGCGACTGAACGCATGAAGCAGGCAGCCGCTGAAAAGGGTGCGAATGCAATTATCGCCATGCGTTTCGACACGGGCGACATCGGTGGGACCATGAATGAAGTAGCAGCCTACGGAACTGCTGTACGTATTCAACCTAAGAACCAGCAAGTGTGAAAAAAGCAGAAAAGGGCCGGAGTTCTGAATTCCGCACTCATATACGTGAACCACGCTGGCAGCAAATCGCCAGCGTGGTTGTTGTGGTAGTCTTCATCCTGTTGGAGATCTGGGCCGTGCGTAGTAACTAACCTTACGCTATTTCAATTTTGGGCGGCAGACCCAGAAATGCACCATATTCTTGAGCTGGTTTTTGTAGTGCTATCATGGTTGAACCATCGAGGCGTTGAAAAGGCAAGAGGGTTAGTAGAACGTGGTCTTTCTTAATTGCTCGCTTCCATGTGCCGACCACTTGTCCGTGCACAATAATTATCGGTAAAAACATCCCATTACCACCTGGCACTACTTTTTGGGCGTGCTCTATAGGTAGTACGGCACTGCGATCTTTATACCCGAGTAAATATTCGTCGAAGCTAGGCAGCAAAAAGACCTGATCGATACTGTTGCTAGACGGGGTAGTTTCTTTCGCCATCCAGTACGTTTTGTTGCCAACCACAACATTGGTTAGCGCGGCTTCGTTGGATGTTAGACCTAGCTTTGCGTCTGTGGCTGTCAGGCCTGACCACCACATGAAATCTTGCAGTGTGGCCGGACCATGGCTCACGAAATATCGTTGGGCAAGTGCTGCAATGTTTTCCTCGCGTGAACCTGATTCGGAGTGGGAGGTAAGCTCATCCAGTAATCCAAATGTTTGTTGTTTATTCTTCATTGGCCCCACATATATAACGCCGGTTTGCGACAAGTACCACAAAATATGATACCCACGACCACCACTTGTTGCGATTCCTGCTTCTTCAAGCGTTGATAGTATTTGTGGCCGAGTCAAATAATTACTCTGAGCTAAGGCCCTGCTTAAAATCTTTCGACTTTGAACAAAAATATCTTCATTTAATCCAAGATTTCTCTGCCGTGTCGCAGCACTCTTTAGTAGTCGCGTTGCCGATAGCTCAACTTGCCAACGTGCATTTTGGGCTGTTACAAAGTGTAAGGTGCCGCGCTGTGGCCAGGTACGGATAACACTGCGACTTTCTAATATGTGCACTATTTCTTGTTCAGTTTTGCTAGTACGTAGACCTAGTGTCCAGAGGGCACTGTAGTAGTCTTGAGCTTGCATGGCACCCATATGATTAACGATTTCTACTGCCGTTTGAGAGTGGCTGCTAGCGATGCATTGGCTCTGTAGGCGAATAGGGGCTATGTCATTTGTAGTCATAGCTATAGCTTAACTAGGGGTGTGATCTTAGCGGTACAGAATTTGCATCGTTTTGCAGCTTTCGGTATTTCACTCAAGCATTCTGGGCATTTACGCTCAGTTGGTTCGGTGGAAGTCTTGCGGCGGTTAGCAAGACTTTGAAGCTTGTTCAAAGGCTGTACCACAAAAAAGAACACAACTGAACTAATAGAGAGAAACGCAATTATCGTATTGACGAGATCACCATACATAAACTTGCTACCGTGGAGTGTGAAATATAGGGTAGCAAAGTTATGCTGACCACCAATAGCCGCAATCAGGGGCGTAATAAAATCCTTCACGAGACCGGTGACTACGGCACTGAATGCTGAGCCGACCACTACTGCAACTGCTAAATCGACTACGTTGCCGCGTAATATAAATTTTCTAAATTCTTTAAGCATGGTCATAAATCTCCAATTTTTGCTCCTGATTAGTAATAGTATAACAGGGCATCTTCTCTGTTTGTAAGATGGGGACAGGTGACATATAATGGTGCGGTCGGAAGGCATCCAATGTGCCACCTTAGCTCAGTTGGTAGAGCGACGCACTCGTAACGCGTAGGTCGCCGGTTCGATCCCGGCAGGTGGCTCCATACTATATATTTCTTATGCGTCTAGAATATATAGGCTGTCGTTTTCTGACCTAAGCGGGTATCGTATAGCGGCTATTATGTGACCTTCCCAAGGTTGAGATCCGGGTTCGACTCCCGGTACCCGCACCAGGACGCTCTAGTCCCCAAGAATCATGCATTTTCCTCAGTTGCCGCCAATACAATAATGCATGTCCGATATTAAATTCTGCTACAATAGGTCTTAACCAATGGCTACATCTAAGCACTTCCTCCAAGACAGAACAGCGCTGCTGCTCGTAAGTGGTACGGCGTTTTTGACGCTACTTGCGGTCGCATTAGTACTGCTTAAAATTGGCAGTGGACAAGGAACGAGTAACTACATTGTGTCTTACCGCGCTTCTTTGGGTATTGATCGCTATACCACGGGTACCGTTCGGGATATTGTGAGTTTTATAGTTGCCGCTGTTCTTATCTTCGGCACTAGCGTTACGCTAGCGTACCGCTCGTACAGAGTAAAGCGAGAGCTTTCTTTGGTTGTCCTAGCGCTCACCGTGCCACTTCTTCTCCTGCTTATAGTAGTAAGTAATGCATTATTGGTATTACGCTAAGATGGCTAAAGATATTGAGATACCGCTCGAAAAGGATCGCAATAAACGATATCGGTTTTTTGAAATTATTCCTGGCGCACTCAGCTGGTTCATGCTGTGTCTGCCAATTATTTTGAGTGCTATCAACGTAACGCTTGCCGCGACATTCGTACTCATTTATCTACTTATAAACTTTATGCGCGGTATGGCCGGTGCAGCGCGTGCCATTCAGGGCTATTACACGATGAAGCTGCACCAAAGGTTACCGTGGTCTCAGATGCTCGTAGAAGTTGAAGCCGCTCAACCGCTCAACAAACACGTTAAACGACCTAAATGGCACTACACTGCAGTGGAGCACGCTCAGGCTGGTCAAATCCTCATGCCGCCTAGCGAAGTAGTCCACGCGATTATTATTGCTACTTACAAAGAGTCTCGAGATATCTTACAGCCAACGATTGAATCTGTACTTGCGAGCGATTACGATATGAGCAAAGTAATTTTCATCTTAGCTTACGAGGAGCGTGGCGGTGACGATACTGATAAGCTAGCCCACGAACTAACTGCGGAATACAAAACTAAATTCATGGACGCTATCGCAATCAAGCACCCGGCGGGTATGCCGAACGAGGTTATAGGCAAGGGTGGTAATGTCACGTATGCTGGCCGTGAGCTACAAGAATATCTTGAAAAGCACAAAATTGATCCACTACGCGTCCTCGTAACTACACTTGACGCTGACAACCGTCCTGACAAGAACTATCTTAACTCCCTAACTTATGTGTACACGCTTTGCCAAGATCCTGTGCATACCTCGTTCCAACCGGTTTCGTTATACACAAATAATATTTGGGATGCCCCAGCACCTATGCGCGTGCTTGCGACAGGCAACTCCTTCTTTAACCTAGTCGTATCATTACGCAGTCATGCACTTCGTAATTTCTCATCTCACGCTCAGCCGATGGTAGGCCTGATTGAAACGGATTACTGGAGTGTTCGTACTATCGTCGAAGATGGTCACCAGTTCTGGCGTTCCTACTTTGCTTTCGGTGGTAATTACCGAGTTCTACCGCTACATGTGCCTATCTCGCAGGATGCAGTGTTGACTGATAACTATCGTAAGACCCTGAAGGCTCAATTTGTCCAGCTTCGCCGTTGGACCTATGGTGCCTCAGACATAGCCTATGTAGTCGACCAAGGATTCTTTAAGCCGAACAAAGTTCCACGTGGAGATCTACTGGCTAAATTGTGGCGACTGCTCGAAGGGCATGTTAGCTGGGCTGCCGGTCCGATCTTAGTTCTAACGGGGGGTTTTATACCCGCGCTCTTTAATCCTCGTAGTTTTGCCGCAAACGAACTACCTATTATCGTGAGTCACATCCAGACTGTCGCACTGCTTGCAGCTTCTGTGACACTATTCTTAGCCCTTAAGACCTTACCACCTAAGCCGGCACGTTATAAGCATCGTCGTACTGTTTGGATGGTATTGCAGTGGATCTATCTACCGGTTACTACAATCGTATACAACTCATTTGCTGCATTTTACTCTCAGACCCGCCTCATGTTTGCTCGATATATGACCAAATTTGATGTTACCGAAAAAGCGGCAGTAGTTGAGACTGACGGAACTAGCTCGTTACGTAGTTAAATCTTCTTGAGTGACTTACCGTGGTAAGCCTGGTATTGGACTGCAGCCGCAGTATCGAACCGGTCAAGCGTAGTATGGGCTAATGTGGCTATATCGTGAGCCGTGTAGCTAGCTTTTGTGTCAGTCTGCAGTAATTGGGCTATAACTGTCGCCGTAAGACCTCCTGCGTCCTGTAGGGGCTCTGTGCGGTGTCCAATGGCCCTCAGAATACTCATGAAGAGTTTATCTCGTAGAAACGGCTCTACGGTGCTGCCTGCACGCACAACTAGGCTAGTGCTGAGGTCTGCGCCCTCAATTGTCGTAAAGATGGCATTGCAGGCGGTACATTGTCTCCTGCGCCACGTTTGCATTGAACGCTTTTGGGGACGGGAGTTTGTGACAGCGGTTTTGGCACCGCAATATATACATACCATGTCTACATATTGACATACGGGAATAAAAATAGCTAGTGGATAAGTCCTCGAAAGTATGGGGATAAGAAAAGCCGAAGGCATTCACGCCTTCGGCTTAGGGGACAAATTGGGGTCTGTTATCTTACGGAGCGCACACGGCGAACGCGAAGAACGCGTTTAATTGCCGGGAGTTCTTCGTAAAACAACTCAAAACTCTTTAAAGAGTTTGCTCGTTGTTTGGTACTCACCAAAACACCTCGTTTAACTCAGCAATGTTACTATCTTGTACGGGTAGTGTCAAGCTTTCTATGATAAAGCACAAGCCTAATAACAGGGGTGAGCTCTGGACTTATGGCTTGCAATAACAGGGACAATCAGCTATATTACTGGGAGTCCCAAAGAGAGTAGACGAGTTAGCGACAGAATCTACTGTAATATGGGCGATTAGCTCATTTGGCTAGAGCGCCACATTGACGTTGTGGAGGTGATAGGTTCGAATCCTATATCGCCCACCAAATAAATAACCCCTGTTTTAGCAGGGGTTATTTATTTGGTCATCAGTCACTGTTCTGTATTCACTATTGTGCGACGTAACCATAACCTGTCACTCAGGTTAATATATGTGATTCTCTAAGAAAAGTGCGACATTACGATGTAGGTATTAAAAGGCTAGTTGTCGATATATCATATATGGTATAAAACTCTAAAAATCGACTATACACATTATCCACAGGTGGGGACAAACAAAATGCAAAAAAGTACTAGCCAAATAGTGCTAGGTTTTATATACTAGTGTTGTGAGGCGAGGTTCTGCCGAGAGGTTTTACCAAGTCAGAAAAGCTTCAGTGAAATGCGAGATCACTGAAGCTTTTTGTTTTAACAGAAAATACGTAATAAAGCTGCAAGCGTAAGCACTTTTAAGGTGAGAGGTAAGATGCTATAGTGAACTCAAGCGTTAACGCGAACTCACCAATCGCTCAGCTTCGCCCGTATGGCAACAATAGGCGTTATATATAAGTTGCAAGAGTAGAATGCTTAGGTGGAACCTCCCGGATAACATGGGACCCGAGCACGCTAGGGAAGGTGTTAAGACCAGACCAGCGTGTTTTTTGTTATCTAAAAGAAGGACAGTTATGGGTCAAATTCAGGATTTGCAGCATAGAACCTGGCAGAATAAACTTGCGAAAAAGTTTAATACTACCAATGTCGAGAGCGAATTCAACTATACCTACGGTGAACTGGCCGAAGCGTATGAAGCCTACCGTTATGGTAAAACTACAGAGATCGGACATGAGCTTGCCGATACGGTTATATTTATTATGGGTTTAGCTGAAATGCTGGGGATTGACCTGGAAACTGCGTTACTTGAAAAGATGACCATTAACGAAAACCGTACTTACATAAAGAATGACAACGGCCACTTTGTAAAAAAGGAGAACTCATGAGCGATAAACAACCGGATCAACTACATGCAATGCGTCACAGCCTGGCGCATATTATGGCGAGTGCCATTCAACACCTGTGGCCACAAGTAAAACTTGGAGTTGGCCCTGTAGTAGAGAATGGCTTTTATTACGATGTTGATTTAGGCGACGGAGAGCAACTCTCGGCTGATGACTTTTCGCGTATTGAAGCTGAAATGGCGAAGATTATAAAAGCGGGCGAACCATTTGAACGGTTGGAGATGCCAGTACTTGAGGCAGTGGACTGGGCGAGGAAGTACAACCAACCATATAAAGAAGAGCTACTGAATGACTTGCAACGCGAGGGTACGACGGTTGCTAAAGATCTGCAGAGCGAAGAACTTGGCTTGGTCGCTACAGGCGATAGCAAAATTGAAAAAGTCTCATTTTATCGGAATGGTGATTTCACAGATTTGTGTCGTGGGCCGCATGTAGAAGCGACCAATAAGGTTGGTGCTTTTAAGCTTATGCGTGTAGCTGGTGCATATTGGCGCGGCAAAGAAGGTAACCCACAAATGCAACGCGTATATGGTGTGGCATTTGCAACACCTAAAGAACTACGTCAATACTTAGACATGCTTGAAGAGGCGAAAAAACGAGATCATCGCAAGTTAGGCCAGGAGTTGGACCTATTTGTGTTTAGTGATTTAGTCGGCGCAGGCTTGCCATTGTTTACTCCTAGGGGTACGGTGTTACGTGAGGAATTGGCAAACTTTAGTAATGAGCTAAGGCAGCGTTATGATTTCCAAAAAGTCTGGACGCCGCACATGACTAAAAAAGATCTCTATGAAAAGAGCGGCCATTGGGCTAAATTTGGGGATGAGCTATTCTTGGTAAAAAGCCAGGAAACCAGTGACGAGTTGGTGTTGAAACCAATGAACTGTCCACATCACACTCGGATTTACGCTAGCCAGCCTCGCAGTTATCGTGATCTACCGCTGCGCTATATGGAGACGACTACCGACTATCGCGATGAAAAGACTGGCGAACTCGGCGGCTTAAACCGTGTCCGTTCATTGACGCAGGACGATAGTCACGCCTTTATACGAACAGATCAAATTGAACAACAGATTGATGAGCTTTTATCTTGTGCTCACGATCTGTATGAAACAGTCGGTATGAACCTTCGTGTACGCTTAAGCTATCGTGATAGTTCGGATGCATATCTTGGCTCGAAGGAATTATGGCAAAGTGCTCAGGATCAACTGAAAAGTGCAGTTATAGCAAATGAGCTGGAATACTTTGAGCAAGAGGGTGAAGCTGCATTTTATGGTCCCAAGATAGACTTTATGGCAACGGATGCCATCGGTCGCGAACATCAGGTAGCGACTGTTCAGTTAGACTTTGTAATGCCTGAACGCTTCGGTCTCGAATACACTGCAGAGGACGGGTCTGCCCAACATCCGGTCATGATTCACTGTGCACTTTTGGGTTCGATTGAACGATTTCTTTCGGTGTATATTGAACATACTGCTGGAAAATTCCCGGTTTGGGTTGCACCAGAGCAGGTCAGGTTTATTAGCGTAAACCAAGAACCTGCGACAGTTGAGTTTGTGGGTGGGATTGTAAAACAAGCGCAAGATCTAGGGTTGCGTGTTACCGTCGACAATAGCAATGAATCGGTTGGCAAAAAAATTCGGTCTGCTGAAATGTGGAAAGTGCCGTATACGGTCGTGCTCGGTGAGAAGGAAATCGGTGGCGGCGAGCTCATACCTCGTATCCGCAAAGACTTGGTAGTATCTGAGGAGCCAAAGTCCTATACGGTAAATGAATTTTTGAAAACGGTAGCAAATGAAGCTAAGAGTCGAGTAAACAAAACATCGCTGTAGTTTTATGGTAGAGCTAGAAGTTAACGCGAACTTTAGTAGGCGGGTAGAAATGGTAGTTGCCCAAATACCATGTGGGCGAGTTATGACCTATGGTCAACTAGCTGCGCTCTGCGGTAACGCACGCGCAGCTCGGATTGTCGGTGGGATTGCGCACTTTGGTGATTCTGAGTTGCCTTGGCAACGGGTGGTTAATAAATCTGGTGGTTTAGCTGCAGGTTATCCTGGTGGCCGTGAGGGGCGCCAACAAGTACTCGAAGCTGAGGGCGTGGTCGTTTCGGAAGAGATGAAGGTCGATGTAGACCAGTTGATTTGGTGGCCGCCAGGTGATGAGCCAAAACAGCAAGGACTGTTTTGATGGCAGATAAGCCTCTAGTCACAATCGTTGGTGAAACCGCCAGTGGAAAATCTGAGCTAGCTATGGCTGTTGCTGAACGATTCAATGGAGAGCTTATATGTGCGGATAGCTGGACTGTATATAGAGGGTTTGATATTGGGACTGCAAAACCTTCATCTAAGGAACAGGTATTAGTGCCACATCATCTGCTTGATGTGGCGGAACCAGTTGAGGGATTCAGTGCCGCTGTTTTTCAAAGGTTAGCAAAACAGGCCATTACTGATATTGTATCTCGCGACAGACTACCAATCCTGGTCGGGGGCACAGGATTATACGTTGATAGTATATTGTACGACTATAGCTTTTTGCCGAAGTCTGACCCGGAAGGTCGTTCTGAGCTTAACATGCAAAGTCTTGATGAACTGATTCGACGCGTTCAAGAACTTGGTCTGAATACAGAGGGTATTGATCTGCGCAATAAGCGTCGAGTCATACGTTTGATTGAGAATGAAGGCGAGCGACCAACGAAGCGTAGTATTAGAGACAACACAATAGTATTGGGAATGAAAGTTGAGCGTGAGGCGCTAGGCCAGAGAATCACTACACGAGTTGATGCTATGTTGGCAGCTGGGCTTGAAGATGAAGTTGAGCGGCTTGCTGGAAAATACGGCTGGGGAGCTGAAGCCATGAAGGGTATTGGATATCGTGAGTGGCAGCCATATTTTGCGGGCGTACAAACATTGGAAGCAACGCGCGAAAAAATAATTAAGTCTACGATGGACTTGGCAAAAAAACAGCGAACCTGGTTCAAGCGCAATAATAGTATTCAATGGGTGTCTGACCGAAGTAATGCTGTAGATCTTATAACAACATTCTTGAACAAAGCCTATTAGCACTTGAGCTGAAACCTGCTACAATAGAATCATGATTGAACAACTGTTCGGATCCAAGACGAGGGTAAAGCTGCTGCAGCTTTTTTATAGCAATCCAAACCGATCGTTTTACGTAAGGGAGATTACGCGCAAGATCGATGAGCAGATTAACTCGGTACGTAGAGAACTCGCCAACTTGCTGAATGTTGGCATTATCACTAGCGATACTAGCAACAACAAAGTCTATTACGAGGTAAATCAAAAATACGATTTTTATCCGCCTCTACAAGAAATATTTGGCGGTGGCACCCCAAAGGCACGCCGAGCTACAAAAGTTGCAGGCAAAGCCGTAGCAGATCCACAGCCTAACGAGTCTGCTGATTTGAAGGCACTAGGTAATGTTGAAATCGCTGCACTCATGGGTCAGTTCACTCGCGATGAGAGCTCGGGCATCGATGTACTCATCGTTGGTAATGTAAACCAAAACGCACTCACCAAATATGTTACAGACTTGGAACAACAAGAGGGAAAAGACCTGCGCTATACTGTATTCTCTCTTGAAGATTTTACATATCGTTCACAAATCAAAGACCGTTTCATGTCGAATGTGCTTAGGAGTAAAAAACAAGTTTTACTTGATAAGCCAGGGCTGCTGAATTAAAGGAGGAAATGAATAATGGATGTGCAATTTTATGGCGCAAACTGTGTAGTATTAAGTAGTAAGCAAACACGGGTGGTTGTAGATGACAACCTGACTACATTAGGAGTTAAGTCGGTTACACGTGATGGTGATATATGTTTGTTTACAAGCACAAGGCCCGACACTGTCACGTCCCAGCCTAAGCTTATCATAGACACTCCTGGTGAATATGAAGCGAGTAATATATCTATTGCAGGGATCCAGGTTCGTGCGCATATGGATGAGGATAAACAGAAAAATGGTGTTATGTACAAAATTACTTGGGGGGAGACTAAGTATTTGGTGACAGGTCATGCTTTTCCGAAATTATCCGAGGCTGAACTGGAGATAATTGGTATCGTCGATGTAATGTTTGTGCCAGTAGGCGGTAACGGCTACACACTAGATGCAACAGGCGCATTGCAACTTATCAAGCAAGTTGAGCCTAAGGTGGTCATTCCAACTCACTATGCCGATAGTCGTCTAAAGTATGAAGTACCACAGACCGAGCTAGAAGATGTGCTAAAGACAATGGGGATGGAACCAAAGCAAGCTGGGACTAAGTTCCAGTTTAAGCCAGCAGAACTTACTGGTTCGACGGAAATTGTTGTTATAGAAACTACGAAATAGTATCTGTTAGCAGTGCAAAATCCCCTACAAATGTAGGGGATTTTTTCTTCACTCGGTACTCTCTGGTATAAGAAAAACCCGCTCAGTAAGAGCGGGAGTTGGTTGCAGTTAAGCGTTCAGCCTAGGCTTCAATTAAGCCTTTTTTCTTCAAGGTTCGGATAGCTTGAGTGCTGATCTTTAGCTTGATCTTTTTACCATCAACTACAATGGTTTTATTCTGTAAGTTCGGTTTCCAAACTTTTTTCGTGTGGCGCTGAGAAAAGCTAACATTGTTGCCAAATTGCTTTCCTTTGCCGGTGAGTTCACATATTTGCATGGTTATGTCCTATAACACTTAGATTCTAGGTGTTTATTTTACCTGAATAACAGATAAGAGTCAATGGCAGCGTAGAGGTGGTATACTGGTGTCTATGTTACAGAGCCTAAATGTGAGCAGTATCCTTACAGTTATTGTGTGTTTATTGGTCTCGATGACAATACACGAGTTCATGCATGCTTATGTTGGTCACCGTTTGGGTGATAATACAGCTTTCGAAGATGGTAGGGTAAGTTTTAACCCCATGCGGCACATTGACCCTGTCATGACGATTTTACTGCCTGCGGTCACGCTACTATTGTTCCATGCCCCTATCTTGGCAGCGAAGCCAGTGCCATTCGACCCGACTCGTCTTAAGTATGATGAGTATGGTGCGGCTATGCTTGCAGCGGCTGGGCCTCTCAGTAACCTCGGGTTGGCTTTTCTGGCCGCCATAGTACTTCGCAGTATAGATTTTGGGTCGTTCATAAGTCAGGCGCTTGAGTTCTTTGTCGAACTGAATGTTGCACTCTTCGTGTTTAACTTGGTGCCAATCCCACCACTAGATGGCTCACGTATACTTTATGCGTTTGCACCAGAACCTCTCCAGGAATTGATGGAGCAGATTGAACCATTTGGTTTCTATATAATCTTTGCGTTGGTATTGTGGGGTGGCCTGAGCGGATTCTTGGGCGTGGCTAACAACTTTGTGCTGAATTTATTACCCTAGCAGGGTATACTAGATACAGCTGGGCCAGGGCAGCCTTATGGCGGTCCGCCGACAAATGATTAACTGAATACTAATCATTAGGGAATCCTAATCATTTCAGACCGTGGTCTGTTTGTGTGGATGCCCACCTGGAATTTTTTCAGGTTAGTCACGTCGGCACCCAGCTACAAAAACCCGAGACTTATCTCGGGTTTTTGTTATTTGAAGTAGAAGCTAATTGTCACGTATTAAATATAGAATCTGCAAACTAAAAGGATCTCTTCAGAGATCCTTTTAGTTTGGTCGGGGTGACAGGACTTGAACCTGCGACCTCACGGCCCCCAGCCGTACGCGCTACCAGCTGCGCTACACCCCGACATTTAGGCTGGAAATATTTTAACCCATGCCAAGCAGATGTGCTAGTTTCGTGGTAGCATTAAGGCATGTGGCAACAAACAAAACACGGGCTTTATAAGCAATTCGTATTCCAAGATTTTCATACAGCATGGGCTTTTATGCAGAAGGTGGCCGATGCTGCTAATAAAATAGACCATCATCCACGTTGGCAAAATGAGTGGAACGTTGTAGATATTTGGCTTAGCACGCATGAAAATGGCATGCAGATTACAGACCTTGATCGTGAACTATCTGAAATAATTGATGGACTAGCTGATCCTAAAACGGCAAGCGTTGAAGCTAATATCGTTGCCGAAAAGGCAACAGTAGTAACAGAGGTACAATTGTACGCAGATGGTGGATCACGAGGTAATCCTGGGCCAAGTGCAAGCGGGTTTGTATTACTCGATATGGCGGGGAATATACTAATGAACTCGGGTGAATACGTAGGAATTACAACTAATAATCAAGCAGAATACCAAGCTTTGAAGCTAGGATTGGAGGCTGCTCTGAATACTTTTAAGTCACGCGAAGTTCACGTGTACATGGATAGTATGTTGGTTGTAAATCAAATGAAGAATATATTTAAAATCAAGAATCGCGACCTATGGCCAATTCATGATGCATGCCGTGAGCTATCTGCTAAGTTTCGTAAGGTAAGTTTCGACCATGTTCCACGAGAACTTAACAAGCTTGCTGACGACGAGGTTAACAAGGCACTTGATGCCGAGTTGTCTGGCGCCGCTTAGACTGCATGGTATACTGAAGGGGTCAGATTGTTGATTGGTCGCGTGGGCACTCCTGTATATCTAAATAATGTACGACATTAGCATTGCTAGCTATATGGGAGTGTCCACGAGGAAAGTCCGGGCAGCGTAGGGAAGGACAGTCGCTAACGGCGACCGGGGGCGACCCTAGGGAAAGTGCCACAGAAACGAAACAGCCTCTTTTAAGGGGCTACGGTGAAACGAGTGAGGTAAAAGCTCACAGTGTTATGCGGTGACGCATAACAGAGGTAAACCCTGTCTGCTGCAAGGAACTGGCTTTATTGGAGTAATCCATTAGTTTCCCGCTAGCCTAATATAAATCCGCTTGAGCCTGCTGGTAATGGCAGGCCTAGATAGATGATCAATCTCGACAGAACCCGGCTTACAGGCTTTCTGACACTATGAAAACACCTTAGGTTTAAACCTAAGGTGTTTTCTTTTGGCTCAACATTCATTCATGCAAAGGGCGAGGCCTATTTAATAAATAAAAATAGCCCCTCAGGAGGGGCTATTTAGGGTTGAACCCGACCAATGGGCTATTTTATAGCTGTCTTAAGGACTGCTTCAAAAGCCTGTGGCTCATTTACGGCTAGTTCAGCTAGAACTTTGCGGTCTAGCTCGATCTTAGCGCCCTTAAGTGCTGCGATCAGCTTGCTGTAAGTTGTCCCATGCAAGCGTGCTGCTGCGTTGATGCGAGCATTCCACAGAGCGCGGAATGTTCGTTTCTTGTTGCGGCGATCACGGTATGCGTACTGTAAGCTCTTGGTTACGGCCTGTTTACCGCGCTTGATGCTTACCCGGTTAGGGTGACTCATACCTTTGGTTGCGCGGCGAATTTTCTGGTGCTTAGCGTGGCCAGGAACGCCTCGTTTTACTCGCATTCTTAAACTCCTAGGTTCTTCTTAATATTGTCACTGTTTGACTTGTTCATGGTCAGTAATCCTGACATGAGGCGCTTGCGCGCGCCAGTCTTCTTCTGTAAAAAGTGGCTAGCGTGTGATTTGCGAGCGCGAACTACGCCGTTTTTGCTGACTTTCACACGGTCTTTTGTACCACTATGGGTTTTTAGCTTTGGCATGGTTCGTACTCCTTATGACGAATGATAGCTGTTTGCCGTTCAACTGGGGCTGTTGGTCGACTGCGATCGCATCACCAAAGTCGTTGATGACACGCTCAGCTAGTTTAAATCCTATATCCTTGTGCGCTAGCTCACGGCCGCGGAAGACGAGGGTAATTTTGACTTTGTGACCAGCTTCTAGGAAACCGGTAACTTTCTTCATCTTTACCTCAAGGTCATGATCACCAATCTTAAGTCCGAAACGCATTTGTTTCATGTCAAGTGATTTAGTAGTCCGCTTGTTTAGCTGTTGTTGCTTCGTTTTCTGGTAGTTATATTTGCCCCAATCGACAATTTTCACTACCGGTGGGTTGGCATTTGGCGAAATTTCAACCAAATCCAACTCTTGGTCTTCGGCGAGCTGCAGGGCTTCAGAACGGCTCATTATGCCGAGCTGTTTGCCGTCGCTGTCGACGACTCGAAGCTGTGGTGCCCGAATAGCTCCATTCAGGCGAGTGCTAGTGCTGATAAAGGATCTCCTTATGTATTTTTATGCCTCGTAATTGTATCAGATTACGCAACAGAGGTCAAACGGTCGTGTGGACTGGTCATTTTAAGTGTGATTTTGTGTCTACTCTGGCTATGTTGTATGAGCATGACAGGTAATGAAATTGTTGTGTTGGCGAGCAGCTTGGGCGATTTTCGGGAGCTATATATGAGTGTGCGCCTAATTCTGATGTGCGTGATGGCGTTGAGTAGGCCTTTACGCCACACAATGCGACTGGG
>CAZBLZ010000001.1:0-9639 GCA_964493045.1 uncultured Candidatus Saccharibacteria bacterium | reverse complement strand
GGTTAGTCGACTAGTCTTTAATATAAATAAGTTTATGGGTTTCGTTGAAGGGAACGCTATGTTGCTAAGCTGGCTTGCCATTTCATTTATGGCAGTAGGCAAAATGTATAGCGACAACGACAAAATAAAACAACCCGCATTTGGGCTGATACCTGGCAGCTTTCTATAAGGGTTGCTTAACTAGACTGTAGTTTTGATAGGGCTTAGAAATGAAATAACGGCCTGCGAGAAGCCGTTATTTACTGTTTGGTCTTTTTGTTTTTGAGCACTTTTTTTATTCAGTGCTACAGATATAGTAGTTGTTCTGTGCGGTACTGTCAACAGGAAAATATAAGCTTTTTTATCAGGGGCTGTGTATAACCTATGTATCTATTTTTGTATGCTGTTTTCTGGCAGGGAACGAGCTAAACCCGGGGCTCTAAATAGGGCTGTATTCCGATCGTTGAGAGCATAAGTGGATTGACAAAAGGGTCAGCATGCTGTAGCATAGAAAGTGAGTCAAGCAAAAACAAAAACGTTCACCTTAACAATTTAAAGACTTGAGCTCAATTGTCGCTCGAACTACCTTACCGGTAGCGAGAGCGGTCAGTCACAGCCACCATGAGTATGAAGCGCTATATATTTTTTTAATGGGCGGATTTCAATGCGAAGGTGGCACCTTATCATAAATATATAAATGCGCTCCTAGCTCGTTACTTAAACGGCTGGGGCGCATTTTAGTTATAATGAGTATATGAATTTAAAACAGCAAACATACAAAATGGTCGGAGCCTGGTTGGCACTCGCTTTATTCATGGGGATTACGCAACCTAGTAGTCTGCCTGTGGTGGGCCTTATCCTGCCATTCGCCCTCTTGTACATGGGTCTGTATCATACGTGGAGGCTATTAAGTGGACTTAGGCTTAGATATATCTTGGCCGCTCCTGAACGGATGCCGGGTCGTCGTGTCGCTGTTGTGGTGTGTCTCAGTGTAGTCTTGTTGGCTGTTTTAGAATCTCTGGGCCAGTTAACGATACGTGACGTATCTACAATAGGTGCTATTTTTATCCTTGGGTATCTATACATTGCTCGTAGCCGAGCAAGTTCAACCAAACAGCAGTAGTCTGGCTGAGTGACTACCATCTGGTGGCCGCACGTTATATACTAGATACTAGCTATGCAACCAAATAGTCCCTTACCCCCAACTAATCAGCCTCTCGCGCCAAATACTGCAGCGCTATCCGCTCCTGAACACATGCCTACCAGTGCTATGGATACAGGACAGGTTGTGGCAACAGCTAAGAGCCTAGTTACGCATTATAGGCAGGATCCGTTCCGATTAAGTGTAGAGCTTGAGCAGCTAAAGAGTGCGTATTTGCAGTCTCAGTACCACATTACTGTCAATGATACGGAGCAATAAATATGGTACTCATCATAATAGCCATAATTATCGTCGCAGTCATAGCTACAATCAGTCCTTTGTTGTTTTTAAAGCTACGACATGGTACACAAGATGATGTCATTTACGAACGTGGCATTGAGATGGTACCAGTTCTTATTCATATGCCTCCAATTAGCGAAGATACAGAGGCCAGAGGTCGAGACGTACGTGATGTTGTTGACGAAAATATCTCAAAAGCTCAAGTTATTTACAACATTATTTCAAGCACAACTCAGAAAAATTTTAAAAATCGTTGGTATGGTCAGCGGCACTTCAGTTTCGAAATTGTGGGCACAAAAGGGTTTGTATATTTGTATGCTGCTGTACCTGCCGACATGCTTGATGTCCTCAAGCAGGCGGTTACAAGTGCTTACCCAGCGGCACGTTTAGAGGTTGCAGTCGAACACAATATTTTTAGCGAAGTCGGTGGCGTAAACGGCGTGACGGGTGGAGAATTTAACTTAAAAGAAGACTTCGCTTATCCGATAGCTACTTACCAGGACCTAAAACGTGATGCGTTTCAGTCTATACTAAATGCATTATCTTCTTTGGAGGCGACTGACGGAGCAGCTATCCAAATCTTATTTAGGCCTGTTGAGGGGGGCTGGCGTAAACAGGCGACTACTCACGCCAGCAAAAAGCGCAAGGGAACTGACAAGAATGCAACAGCATCAGCCCTAGCCAAGCAGATGGTTACAGCTCTCGTTAAGCCTCCTGAGAGTAAAGAGGGTGGCGGCCCACCTAAGAAAGAACTATCTTCTTTGGAGCAGTCTATAGTTGACGCTATAGATGATAAGACCCGCTACGCGGGCTTTGATGTAACAATTCGTGCTATTGCATCTTCTAATGTGTCGCAACGATCACAGGCGATTATTAATAATATTGTCGCGAGCTTCTCGCTATTCGATGCCCCAGGACGCAATGGGTTTAAATATGAACCAGCAAAAGATGATGCAAAGCTCGTAACTGATTACATGTTGCGTGCATTCCCTCGAAGAAGTAAACGTAACATTATGAATACTGTGGAACTTGCGACATTATTCCATTTCCCGGACCAGAGTAATGTGCCAACTAGCCAATTGAGTCGTCAAGAGTCTAAGCAGGTCGATGGGCCACGTAACATGCCGGACGAGGGTCTACTGCTTGGTTTCAATGTATTTCGCGGTGTTAAAAAACCAATTCGTCTTGATCTTAAGGATCGGCAGCGTCACATGTATGCAGTAGGGCAGACTGGTACCGGTAAGTCTACATTCCTTGAGAACTTGGCCCTTCAGGATATGCTGAGTGGTAATGGTTTCGCGTTCGTGGACCCCCATGGTGATACGGCTGAGAAGTTGCTTTCCATGGTTCCTAAGGAGCGCGCAGAAGATGTTATCTACTTCAACCCAGGTGACATGGAATATCCGATGGGCCTTAATTTGTTCGAGTTTCGTAATCCCGATCAGAAGGACTTTCTGATTCAGGAAGCAATCGGCATGCTGTACAAGTTGTACGATCCACAACATCAAGGAATCATTGGTCCACGTTATGAGCACTTATTTAGAAATGCAGCGTTAGCCATCATGGCCGATCCTGCCGGGGGCACATTTGTTGATATCCCGAAATTGTTCCGTGATCCTCAGTTCGTGAAGCAAAAGCTACAACACGTCACAGACCAAAACGTGATCGAGTTCTGGGAAAAGGAGATGCCTCAGAGTCAGCGCAGTAATGAGTTCGGCGAAATCGTGAGTTGGTTCGTGAGTAAATTCGGTGCATTCTTAAGTAACGAGATGATGCGTAATATTATCGGGCAGACTAAGAGTGCCTTCGATTTGCGCGATATTATGGATAATAAAAAAATCCTACTAGTTAACTTAAGCAAAGGTCGACTTGGTGACTTGAACAGTAAACTGCTTGGTATGATGTTCGTGATGAAATTCCAAGCCGCTGCTATGAGTCGCAGTGATGTCCCGGAAGATCAACGTCAAGATTTTGCGCTATATGTGGATGAGTTTCAGAACTTTAGTACCGATAGCTTTGCAACGATTTTGAGTGAAGCTCGAAAATATCACTTAAACTTAATCGTAGCTAACCAGTTCACAACCCAGTTAACGGAAGAGATTAGAGACGCGGTCTTCGGTAACGTAGGTACAATCGTGAGCTTTAGGGTAGGGCAGAATGACGTAGAGAGCCTAGGGCGTTATTTCCAGCCACAATTCGATGTGGAAGACCTTCTGCGCGTGCCTAGCTATAACGCGATCGTAAGAACTCTTATAAACGGTGTACCTACGCAACCTTTTAGCATGGCGACCTTACCACCATTAGGTAATCCAAACCCGGCTCTTGCAGGTGCATTGAAGCAACTGTCGGCTGCTAAATATGGTAAACCGAAGGCGGTTATTGAGAAGGCAATTTTTGAACGCTTAGCTACTGTTGCCCCAGAAGCTCCAAAGCCATTCCAAAGTCCGTTCGGTTCAGCACCTAAGCCTGCGTCAGGGTCACCACGCTCTACTGGTGTAGCATCCGGTTCAGTCCCAGCAAAAGCTGGTTCGGGGTCTTTCTTGGATGAATGGCTTGCGAAGCAACGCGCTGGAGCCCCGGCACCTGCGCTTTCACCTGCACGTCCGTCTTTGCCGCAAGGTCAGCCTAAGGCTGTAGATAATGCATTCGGCAGCCCTGTTAAAAATGATGTAAAAGACGCTACAAAATCAGCCACGCCGTCAGGCGAAGCATCTCCAATATCTGGAAACGTTTCAAGTGCACAGCTTGATCAGCAAGAAATAAACGATATAGCGAGTGAACTCAAAAAGAGCTTGAAGGCGCCTTCTCCGGAGCTTCTGGGACCGGCCGTGCCAGCCGTCATACAACCAGCAAAACCAGTGTTTAAACCCATGCCACTTGCCCCAGCTCCGGAACCGTCTCCAGAGTCTGCTCAAGGGCCTACAGAAGGAGTCCTAAAGCTCAATAATCGCCCACGGATGACCACGACCACCAATACCGCTTCTACGCCTGAGGATACGATCTTCATTGATAGTGATGGACAGCTTCATTCTCAGGCCACAGACACTCCGGAGCAGTAGTGTTTACACCGTAGCTCCCTTGTAGAAAATGCGAAAACACCGTATACTATTACATAGTTATTAAGGTGTAAACCAAAAGTCTTAGGAGAGGGTATAATCGTGGCTGATCAACAGGGATATTCGGCTGATCAGATTCAAGTGCTCGAGGGCCTGGATCCGGTGCGTAAGCGTCCGGGTATGTATATAGGTTCGACGGGTGTCGAGGGTCTGCATCACATGGTATGGGAAATTGTAGACAATGGAATTGATGAGGCGCTAGCCGGACATGCAACACATGTCATGGTTGAGATGCTTGAGGATGGCGGCATACGCGTTACGGACGACGGGCGTGGTATTCCGACTGATATTCACCCGAAGACGGGTAAGAGCACTGTAGAAACAGTTCTGACGGTCCTTCACGCTGGTGGTAAGTTTGGTGGCGGCGGCTATAAGGTGAGTGGTGGGCTGCACGGCGTAGGATCGAGCGTTGTAAACGCTCTTTCAACTCGATTGATCGTGAATATCTACCTCAATGGTAAGGTTCATCATCAAGAGTACGTTAGGGGCGTTCCAGATAGTGACCTCAAGGTAGTTGGCAAAACTCCAGCTGATCGTCCTCATGGAACTGAAATTACGTTTTACCCTGATGACACTATCTTTACTGAGACAACAACCTTTAACTATGAGACTATCTTAAACCGTCTGCGCCACGCTGCCTATCTCACAAAAGGTATAAGAACCACACTTATTGACTATAAGACCGGCCAAAAGTACAGTTTTTATTTTGAAGGTGGTATACAGAGCTACGTTAAGCACCTGAATGTCGGCAAAGAGCCCGTTGATGACGACGTGTTCTATGTAGATAAGGAAGTCAAAGATAGCCAGGTAGAGATTGCCATGCAATATACTGACAGCTACACCGAGACAATCAAGCAGTTTGCGAACAACGTAGTCAACCCAGAAGGTGGCTCTCATCTTACAGGCTTTCGTGCAGCACTGACGCGCATTATTAACGACTACGCACGTAAGAATGGACTGCTGAAAGAAAAGGAAGAGTCCTTGAGCGGTGAAGACACACGTGAGGGCTTGACCGCAGTAATCTTAGTTAAGCTACCCGACCCGCAGTTTGAAGGTCAGACAAAGGGTAAGTTGGGTAACCCTGAAGTTCGTGGTTATGTAGAGCAGGTGATGGGCGAGTACTTTGGGTACTACCTAGAAGAGCATCCAGCCGTGGCCCGCAAGATCGTTGGTAAAGCGCTACTTGCGGCCCGTGCTCGCAAGGCAGCTCGCGCAGCTCGTGAGAACATTATTCGTAAGGGTGTGCTCGATGGAGCTTCTATGCCAGGTAAACTGGCTGACTGTTCATCGAAAGACCCTGCAAGCTCAGAGATCTATTTAGTGGAGGGTGACTCCGCTGGTGGCTCAGCCAAGACTGGTCGTGACAGTAAGACACAGGCGATCCTGCCACTAAGAGGTAAGGTGCTAAATGTTGAACGCGCCCGACTTGACCGTATGCTAGCTAATAATGAAATTGTGAGCCTGATCAAGGCTTTGGGCGTTGGTATTGAAGATTCGTTTAGTATCGAGGGCTTACGCTACCACCGTATTATTATCATGACCGATGCCGATGTCGATGGCAGTCACATTGCAACACTACTCATGACGTTCTTCTTCCGCTATATGAAAGAAGTCGTGGATGGTGGACATGTATATTTGGCTAAACCACCATTATTTGAACTGGTAAAACCAGGCCGTAAAACGAGCGTATTCATTTATGATGAAGACGAGCTTGAGGCAAAATTGGACGAGTTTATTGCAGCGCGTACCAAGGAAGGTCTAAAAGTCGACCCAACGACTGAGCGCTTCCGCCAAGCCGGCTTTATAGAGCAAAAGCGTTACAAGGGTCTAGGTGAAATGGACGCCGAACAACTGTTCGAAACGACCATGAATCCTGAAAAACGCGTACTGGTACAGGTTAAAGTCGAAGACGCTGAAAAAGCTGACGCGATTTTCAACAAGCTGATGGGCACTGAGGTAGAGTTACGCAAGAACTTTATTCAAGCGAATGCTAAATTTGTGAAGGATCTGGATATTTAAAATGGCAGACGTAAACGACAACACTCCGCAAGATAACGAACCTATTGAAGGCGAAATTGTAGAACAGCCAGTATTCGATCAGCCAGCTATGACTGAAAAGGTATCAATCGATGTACTCGATTCTGGTCACTCCCGCGTCGTCGAAGGACGCACCATGGAAAACGTCATGGAAGACAATTATTTGCGCTATTCCATGAGTGTAATCATTGACCGCGCGCTACCAGACGTTCGCGATGGCTTGAAGCCGGTGCATCGTCGTATTTTGTACAGCATGAACGAAGATGGACTGCGTAGTAGCAGCCGTCATCGCAAAAGTGCCAACGTGGTTGGTGCTGTTATGGGTAAGTATCACCCGCATGGTGACAGCTCGATTTATGATTCTATGGTTCGCTTAGCGCAGCCATGGTCAACTCGTTATCTGCTTGTAAACGGGCAGGGTAACTTCGGTAGCATGGATGGAGATCCACCGGCTGCTATGCGTTACACCGAAGCTAAGATGCACCGTTTGGCTGATGAGCTTTTGCAAGACATCGACAAGGAAACGGTCGACTATCGTGATACGTATGATGGTGAGAACCAAGAGCCAACCGTACTGCCTGCAAAACTACCGAACCTGTTGTTGAACGGACAACTTGGTATCGCCGTGGGCATGGCGACAAACATTCCGCCTCACAACTTGAGCGAAATTGTTGATGCAACGGTTTACAAAATTGATCACCCGGACGCAAGCCTTGATGACCTACTGAAATTTGTGAAAGGGCCAGACTTCCCGACCGGCGGTATATTGTATGGCGCTGACAGTTTGCGTACGGCATATGCAACTGGCCGTGGCGGTATCGTAACCCGTGGCGTGGCTGAAATTGTTGAAGGCAACAAGGGACGCCACCAGATTATCATTACGGAAATTCCGTATGCACTGAATAAAGAGAGCCTGGTAGTAAAGATTGCCGACCTCGTTAACGAAAAGAAAATTACTGGCGTGAGTGATATCCGCGATGAATCTGCTCGTGGCAATGTCCGGATCGTCGTGGACCTCAAGAAGGATGCTTACCCTAAGAAGCTTTTGAATCAGCTATACAAGCTGACGCCATTGCAAACGGCATTCCACTTTAATATGATGGCGCTGATTGATGGCATCCAACCGCGCGTACTTGGTTTGCAGGACATATTAGGCGAACACATCAAGCATCGTCAGATTGTAGTGCGCCGCCGTACTGAATTTGAACTTCGTAAGGCAAACGATCGTGCGCACATTTTAGAGGGCTTGAAAATTGCCCTGGATAACATTGACGAAGTAATTAGTACTATCCGTGCGAGCGAGACAACTGAAGAAGCGCAGAAGAACTTGATTGCCAAGTTTAGCCTAAGTGAACTGCAAGCTCGGGCGATCATGGCCATGCAGCTGCGAACACTGGCAGGCTTGGAGCGCAAGAAGATCGAAGATGAACTTGCCGCTCTCCGGAAGCTTATTAGTGAGTTGGAAGCAATTCTAGCTGATGAGCAGAAAATCCTTAACATTATTAAGGATGAAATGAACGAGCTTAAAGAACGCTATGGCGACGAGCGCCGTACGCAGGTGATCGCCAATGAACTCAACCGTTTGAGTGACGAAGATCTTGTACCTGACGAGCAAGTCGTGGTTACGCTTACGAGCGCGAACTACATTAAGCGTAGCCCAATTGCCGACTACAAGCGACAGGGTCGTGGCGGCAAGGGTCGTCGTGGTATGGCAACGCGTGAGGAAGATGTGATTGAGCATGTTGTAAATGCTAGTACTCATGATTTCCTATTGTTCTTCACGAACCGTGGACGCGTGTTCCGCTTGAAGACGTACGAACTGCCAATGAGTTCTTTGAGCGCCAAGGGCGTCGCAATTGTGAACCTATTGCAACTACAGCCGGAAGAAACCGTTAGTGCGGTAATCAATATCTCGAAGACTGATAACGCGGCTAACTTGATTATGTGTACGGTCAGAGGTGTAGTTAAAAAGACACCATTTTCACAGTATCAAAACGTTCGAAACAGCGGTTTGATCGCCATAAACTTGGATGAGGGCGATGAGCTCAAATGGATCCGCATGACGAGTGGTGATAACGAAGTAGTCATCTCAACTTCAAACGGCCAGGCGATTCGTTTCCATGAAAAGGACGCTCGCCCAATGGGTCGTGTCAGTCGTGGTGTGCGTGGTATTCGCTTACGTACAGACGACCATGTGATTGGTATGGACATAGTTGAAGAAGGCTCCAGTATCTTCGTGATCAGTAAGTATGGTTACGGTAAGAAGACTAAGGTTGCGCAGTTCACGGCGCATGCACGTGGCGGCGTTGGTATCCGTAGCGCAGTAGTCAATACGAAGACCGGGGAATTAGTTAACGTGAAGACGCTTGGCGATAATGATGACCAAGAGGTAATCATTATTAGTAAGAGCGGTCAGACTATTCGTCTTGGCATCAAGGACATTCCAGCACTTGGTCGTGCGACTCAAGGTGTGCGTATTATGCGCCTGAACGATAATGACGAAGTAGTCTCATTGGCACTTGTCGACAAGAGCGAAGAGCCAGATGATGAAGACGAAGTAGTCTTAGAGCCTGCCTCTAGTGACTCGACAAAAGCGACACAGTAGCGACACTAAATAGCTACTATATATAGAACAGCGCTTAGGGGAATACCTTGGGCGCTGTTTTTTATAGGCTACTGACAACAGGGGTGAAACAGGGTTAATGAGCTGCGCTCAAGGGAACTTTATAAAGTGATGTATGAAAAACTACGTTTAAGGGCAAATATATCCTTGACTTGGCTGCAATGAACAGCTACAATTACCCCCCAGTGCGATAGGGAACTCGAGTTGTGAGGTATCCCGAAAGAGAACGTTAAAAATTGAATAGTGCAAATCAACGTCAGTTCACTTTTTTGTGAATTGTTTTAAGATGTTTTTTTAAACAGTAATTTCTAGAGATAGAAAATATAGTCAGTTTCGACTGAAGTTAAGACAGATTCTTTTGATAGCAGAAGCCTTCGGGTAACTGATATCTTTTTTGGAGAGTTTGATCCTGGCTCAGGATGAACGCTGGCGGCGTGCCTAAT